>QNFP01000026.1 GCA_003645535.1 Gammaproteobacteria bacterium
AACCCTTTTATCTAGCCAGGATCTCTAATCAACGACCCTTATAAACCGGGTCTCGACCTTCCAGTACAGCATCTATAGCTTCAAGATGATCCTCAGTTTGTTGCAAAGTAGCTTGCATGCCAGCGGCCATTTCCAGCGCAGGTCCAATGGGCATATCCTGAGAATCGCGGATCAGCTTTTTAGCCAGACGTATGCCGATAGGTGGATGGGCGGCAATACGTTTGGCCATAGCCATTGCTGTATCCATTAACTGATCCGGGGCTACTACCTCCGACACCATACCCCATTTATCCGCTTTTGTAGCGTCAATAAAATCACAGGTATAGCTCATTTCGCAGGCCCGTGACATACCGATCACACGGGGTAAAAACCAGGCGCCACCGTCACCGGGGATTAAGCCCACGCGCATAAAACTCTCGGCAAAAATGGCTTTTTCTGAAGCGATACGGATATCGCACATCATGGTTAAATCGCAACCAGCGCCAATAGCATGCCCATTAACAGCAGCAATAGTAGGCACGGTTATCTGCTGCATGGTACGGGGAATATTTTGAATGCCATCGGTATACCAGCGACGCAGCTCATTGGTGCTGAGGTTGTTCTCCTGGGTCATGGCGCGGATATCTTTGAGATTACCGCCAGAGGAAAAACTCTTACCTTCGCCGGTAATAATCAGGCAGCTCACCGACTCATCATCGTTGGCCTTGTTAAGCATCGCTACCAACTCAGACACTACATCGTGGGACAGTGCATTGCGGGTATCGGGTCGGTTTAGGGTCAGTGTTACGACCCGACCATCCTGCTCGTACAATACGGATTCAGTCATGCTTGCTTCCTTAATTAGTCGGTTTTTGCGGGGCGATTAGTTACAAATAAATTTTACTAACTAGTATTTATAAAATAGTTTTTTCTACTAGCTTTTACCAGCAAGCGCCTGATGTTTACTGAGTGTTTCGCGGGCTCTATCAACAATCGGTGCGTCGATCATTTTGCCCTTAAACTCTACCGCACCACGCCCTTCGGCCATCGCAGCATCGTAAGCTTCGAGTAATCCTCTAGCGTGTTCAACAGCTTCGGCAGAAGGCATAAATTCTTCATTCATAATTTTGATCTGACTGGGGTGAATGCCCGGTGAGCCAGTAAAGCCCATTTGTTTGGCCTGGCGAATTCTGTCGCGAAAGGCATCGAGATCAGAATAATCAGCGATGGTGCCAACAAAGCCCATAGGCAAAATACCCGCCTTGCGAGCAGCAAAAAGTAATTGCTGGTTGGCGTAAAACAAACCCTCAGTAAAAGGCTCCATACCGACTTCCGAGGAAAAATCTTCGGCACCCAGAAACATACCCAGCATACGTGGTGAGGCAGCCGCAATTTCATCAACATTGCGCAAACCTTCAACACCTTCAATTAAGGCCACGATACGCGTATGGCCCACCGGCAACCCTCTCTCCACTTCAATTTCGTCAATCACTTCAGCAATAAAACGAATGTGCTCAGCGCTGTTCGCCTTGGGTAAGGCGATGGTATGAACGTGCTCGCAGACCGAGGTTTCCAGGTCACGAACGGCCAGCCGCCAGGGCCGGTTTATTCTGACCAATACGTCGAGGCCATTGCCTGCCACGGTCGCCGCAGCCTCTGGTACCATGGCTCGGGCATTGTCTTTTTCATGGAGCACGACACTGTCTTCGAGATCTAAAATAATCGCATCGGCACCACGGGTGTGGGCCTTGGCGACAAACTTTTCGACATTGGCTGGAACAAACAACAGTGAACGCCAAAGCGGCAGGTCTTGTTGATTCATGGTGGTTTTCCTTTATTTATTTCTCAACGAACCTTTCGGTTAACGTCGCTAAGCTTTCAGTATGGCTTTGGCCTGCATGGTCATGCCACCTTCGTGGTCTACCACCCAAAGGCTTAAGCCGTCATCAGTTTTACAGCCCTGAATCTGGAAGGGGTTACCATCAATCAGGGGCCGCACAGCACGATAATCGTAATGCTCGACTTCGACATCAGGCAATTCGGTTCGCACTAAATCCAGCAACAAAGAAGCACTCAAGGGGCCTTGCACAACGAGACCCGTGTAGCCCTCTTCATTCATGGCGTAGTCACGGTCATAGTGGATGCGGTGGCCATTAAAGGTCAGCGCAGAAAAGCGAAACAGCAATACCGGGTCGGGGTTCACTTCGCGGCTAAATCCAGCTGTATCTTTTGGGAGCATGGCTTTAGGCGATGGCGCGTTGGGGTCGGGATCCTCCCGATAAACCAGGTTTTGAGTATCACTGATTGCCAGGGTGTCCCCAGTATATATTTCGTGCTCGACAACAACGAAAACAAGATTGCCGGTGCCACCCTGCTTATGGGTGACGCTCTTAACGGTACTGACTTTACGAACATTGTCACCAATATGTAAAGGCGAATGAAAGGCTGCTTGCCCCGAAGCCCACATTCGCCGCGGCAAAGGCACCGGTGGCAAAAAACCGCCTCGCTCTGGATGGCCGTCACGGCCAATTTTAGATTGCCTGGCAGTGGCCAGAAAATGCAGCCAGTGCCAGGATTTGGCCAGCTCATCTCCAGCCTGAGGCAGCGCTTCCCAGTCCAGCGTCGCGGCCATTGCCTGAGCGGTGGCAAGAGAGATCACATCTTCATGAGTCTCCTGTTTACCTTCCCATTGTTTCAGATGATCTAAATCGATATCCGTCATAAATTAGTTGCCTTTATAAATTTTGCTCTAAAAAAAATCTCTATGCTTTAAAACGTCTCCGTTCAGAAGGACGTCTTAAAAAGATTTAGGCATACCCAGTTCATGAATCCCCACATGGGAGAGAATCAGGTTGGTGGAAATGGGCGCGGTTTGGTAGAGGCGACATTCGCGGAACTTACGCTCAATGTCGTATTCCTGGGTAAAGCCAAAACCACCGTGGGTCTGCAGGCAGGTATCCGCTGCATGCCAGGCTGCTTCGGAGGCGAACATCTTGCTCATATTGGCTTCTGAGCCACAGGGTTTGCCTTCATCGAACAAGCCCGCCGCATGATAGACCATTAAGTAAGCTGCCTGTAACTCGATATAATTCCGTGCGATAGGAAACTGGATACCCTGATTTTGACCGATAGGCCGACCAAACACTTCTCGTTCGTTGGCATAAGCGGTAGCACGTTCTACAAAAAAGCGCGTATCGCCAATGCACTCAGAGGCAATCAGAATCCGCTCGGCGTTCATGCCGTCGAGAATATATTTAAAACCTTTACCTTCTTCACCCAGCCGATTGGCCGCTGGCACCCGCAGGTTGTCGAAGAACAATTCTGTGGTGGAGTGGTTAATCATGGCTTTAATCGGGTTGATGGTCAGCCCATTGCCCACCGCGTCACGCATATCGACAATAAATACCGACATGCCATCGGAAGGCTTTTTACATTCTTCGCGGGGCGTAGTGCGCACCAGCAAAATCATTAAATCGGAATGCTCAGTACGGGAAATAAAGACTTTCTGGCCGTTGATAATATAGTCATCCCCATCGCGCACCGCTTTGGTACGAATACGAGTGGTATCGGTGCCGCTGGTAGGCTCGGTGACACCAAAGGCCTGCAAGCGCAGGGACCCGTCGGCGATACCTGGTAAATATTTGCTTTTCTGCTCATCATTACCATGGCGCAACAGAGTACCCATAGTGTACATCTGGGCATGGCAAGCACCGGCGTTACTACCACTGCGATGAATCTCTTCGAGGATCACACAACCCGCCTCGATAGGCAGACCGGCACCCCCGTATTCCTCAGGAATTAATACCGACAGAAAGCCGGCATCAGTCAGGGCCTGAACAAACTCGGTAGGATAGGTCGAGGTGTCGTCAAGCCCACGCCAGTATTCGCCGGGGTACTGGCTGCAAAGCTTGACGACCGCTTCGCGGATTTCAGGGTAGTTGGTATGAAGGCTCATATTGATCTCGTGTTTTGTGCCACCACAAAATGCTTGCGGGGCTGAAAGATTCATAGGATTGAATTAACTGACCGGAGAAAACAAATAATCAAGCGCCAGGTTAATCCAGCATCAAAATTTGGACGGGAGATTCTATCGGTAATTGCAAAACGAGTAAAATCGCCGATACTAAAACAATGGCGATTTTACTTTATGGAATTCTGACCTTATAAGCCCTGATCTTACCAACGCTGGGTTTATAAAAGACCATTCATCCAGGCAAACAACAACGAAACACCACCCAGGGCAGCGACCACCACCCACAAGACGAGCAACAGCACCCAGGGTCGGTAAGGCTTGCGCTCAACCTGATGGATGGGCAAGGATAAATACTCTTCAACCCGCGCCATGTCTTCTTCGGATAACTGCCTATTTTTTTCTGCCACTAGCCCACCTCCAAACCGACAACAAATCTTTGTTCATCCATTGCCATTAATGAATCTGCTCCCACTCGAATTGTTGCAGCGAGCGTGTGAATGCGGGGCAGGATACGATCGAAATAGAAGCGAGTGGTTTCCAGTTTAGCGGTATAGAAATCTGTTTCCGAACTACCCGCTTTCAGTTTACCCTCTGCCACTTCCGCTGCTCGCAGCCATAAATAGGCGAGCGTTACGTATCCGGAATACATCAAATAATCAAAAGATGCTGCGCCCACT
Organism: Gammaproteobacteria bacterium; assembly: GCA_003645535.1. Lineage (GTDB taxonomy): Bacteria > Pseudomonadota > Gammaproteobacteria > Pseudomonadales > Porticoccaceae > HB2-32-21. The sequence goes on from QNFP01000026.1 coordinate 4,630, forward strand.
TCTTCAGGATTGGTCATGGCTTTCATGCCCACTTCCTGGCTCAATTGCGCCCACTGCGCCACCGCCTCACCCAAAGCACCGATGCGCTCAGCTTTAATGGTGCTGTCACTGGCCTGTTCAGACCAGGTTTTGATTTCAGTTATAAAGCCTTCCAGCAATTTACCCTGGGAGCCCAGCACCTTACGGCCCAGCAAATCGAGAGCCTGGATTCCATTGGTACCCTCGTAGATCATGGCAATACGGGAATCCCGAACATTTTGCTCCATCCCCCACTCGCTGATATAACCGTGGCCACCAAATACCTGTACGCCATGGTTGGCACACTCAAAGCCGGTCTCTGTAATAAAACCCTTGGCTATCGGTGTCAGCAAGCCCAACAAATCCTCAGCGCGCTTACGGGCATCTTCATCTTCGCTCAAACCGGTGATATCAAGGAAGCTGGACAAATAGTGAATCAATAATCGATTGCCTTCGGTAAGCGCTTTAATAGTCAGCAACATACGTCGCACATCAGGATGAACAATAATCGGGTCGGCCGGCCCATCCGGATTTTTCGGACCACTCAGTGAGCGCATCTGCAAACGCTCCCGTGCATATTTAGTTGCGCCCTGAAGGGCTATTTCACCGTGGGCGATACCCTGAATAGCAGTGCCAACCCGCGCAGTGTTCATAAAGGTGAACATACAGTTCAGACCACGATTGACATCGCCCAGTAAAAATCCTTTCGCCCCATCAAAGTTAATCACACAGGTAGCATTCCCATGTATACCCATTTTATGTTCGATAGAGCCACAGCTGACACCGTTCTCCTGCAAATTGCCCTGCTCGTCAGGCAGACGTTTAGGCACCAGAAACAGCGAAATGCCCTTAGTACCCGGAGGTGAATCAGGCATGCGGGCAATGACGATATGAACAACGTTTTCGACCAGGTCATGATCGCCGGCGGAAATAAAGATTTTGCTGCCGGTGATCGCATAACTGCCATCTGAATTTGGCTCAGCTTTAGTGCGCAACATACCCAGGTCGGTACCACAGTGGGCCTCGGTCAGGCACATGGTGCCAGTCCACTCCCCCATCACCATTTTCGGAATATATGCTTCGACCAACTCTTCAGTACCGTGAGCAATAATCGTCGCCCTGGCACCCTTGGCCAAAAAGGGATACATACTCCAGGCCCAGTTGGCACTGCCCGCAAATTCATTAAGAATACTTTCCATAGAAGGCGGCAAAGCCTGGCCACCATGGGTCTCCGGACTGGTCAGCCCAGGCCACCCGCCCTCAGCATATTTTTTATAGGCCTCTTTAAAGCCCTGCGGTGTAGTCACGCCATCTTCTGTCCAGGTACAACCCTCTTCATCGCCGGATTGATTCAACGGGGCCAGCTCTTCTTCACAAAAAGTCGCCATGGCTTCAAGAACGGCATCGATCAGGTCGGGGCTTGCCTCTTCACAATGAGGCAAGCTTTGCCACAACGCAGGATAATCAAATACTTCATCACGGACAAACTTGATATCTCGTACGGGGGCTTTGTAGTCGGTCATATTTTCATCTCATCTTTTTTGGACTATACTTTTTTTGGACTAGCAGGCGCTTTCACAGCGGGTTCTTTCTCAAAGCCTGAGCGCTGCTGTTTGCTTCCGGGTGGCAGAGTTTATGCGCCCGCTCAACAATTGAACAGTATTTTTCGAATATGGAATCAACCAGCTACCATGCTAATGCCTGGCTAGTTAGCTACTAGTGACTCAATATCGACAAACATCGCCAATTTAGTTTCGTCTATTACCTGCATATAGGGTATACCCCCCAATAGTGGGCAGCCAAGCCTTGCCCGTAGATCTTCGACCATTTGCTCATGGCACCGGCCTTTGTCCATGGTTCGGTTGGCCACCCACGCCGCTAACGACAATCCGTCGCCACGGATAGCCTCAGCGCTGAGCAGGGCGTGATTCAGGCAACCGAGTTTAATATCAACCACTAAAATAACGGGGATATTCAGTGCGCTGGCAATATCCGCAAATGTTTCATCATTATTGAGCGGCACCCGCCAACCACCGGCCCCTTCGATCACCGTGAAGTCAGCACCCAAAGCCAGAATCGAGCGGCAGTGTTCAGCCAGCTGCGCGGCCTGAAGCTCCAGACCAGATTGTTGCGCGACAAAGTGCGGGGCAATGGCTGGCTCCAGCGCCACGGGGTTTACATGCTGGTAGTCAATATCCAGAGTACAGGCGCGCTGCAGCTGCAGGGCATCATCGTTGCGCAGGCCATCAGGTGTCATTTCACAACCAGCCGCTACCGGTTTAATAGCCGCTGTCGTTAAACCTCGCGCTGCCGCTGCATGCAGTAAGGCAACTGCTACTGTGGTTTTGCCCACGCCGGTATCGGTGCCAGTCACAAAATAGGCTTTGTTCATTGCCCCACCTGTGTTTACCCGTAATCTCGCAAAGCCATACATAGAGCTTCAAGTAAGGTATCAACGTCAGTTTCATCATGTCCGGCATTCAAGGTAATGCGCAGCCGCGCACTACCTTCTGGTACTGTTGGCGGCCTGATAGCCCCTACCCAAAAACCAGCATCGAGCAAACTTTCACTGATGCGCATTACTTTCTGGTCATCGCCAATCACTACCGGCTGAATGGGTGTTATCGATTCCAGTACTGGTATATCAAGGTGTCGGGCACCCTGCTGAAATCGTGTAATCAAAGAATGCAATTTTTGTCGACGCCAGCTTTCGCCGTCGACCAATTGAAGAGCAACCTGCGTTGCCGCAGCTACTGCTGGGGGCAACGCGGTGGTATAGATATAGGTGCGACCAAACTGTATAAGTGTTTCTATTAAGGCCTCGCTTCCGGCAACAAAGGCACCAAAGGTACCGAAGGCTTTTCCGAGAGTGCCCACCAATATAGGTAATTGCTCAATACTCATATCAAAGTGTTCGGCAACACCACGGCCGTTTTCACCCAGCACACCAAAGCCATGGGCGTCGTCGACCATTAACCAGCTGTTATAGCAGTCGGCAATAGCAGCGAGTGCGGGCAACTCGCCAAGATCACCATCCATACTAAACACGCCATCGGTCACCAACAATTTGCGCTTCCCGCTGACCGTAGCCAGCGTATTTTCCAATGCAGGCAAGTCACGGTGAGGATAACGCTGGAATTCAGCCCTGCTAAGAAAGCCGCCATCAAGCAAAGAAGCGTGATTAAGTCGATCCTGCACCACCAGATCACCAACATCTGTGAGCGCACGAATAATGCCCATATTGGCCATATAACCCGTTGAAAAAAGTAGCGCCCGGGGGCGACCGGTGAATTCAGCCAAATCTTCTTCGAGAGCCTGGTGAAGACAGGAATGCCCACTGACCAGGTGTGAAGCACCACTGCCAACACCGTATTTATTTGCTGCCTCATTGAATGCTGAAATCAGCGCGGGATGATTGGCCAGGCCAAGATAATCGTTACTGCTAAAACCGATGCAGGCACGGCCATCAACCTTTACCCTGGGGCCCTGCGCTGATTGCAAAGTCTTGCGATAACGATAAAGACTATTCTCTCGCCGAGTATTCAGCGCTGCCAGTAACTCCCGATCAGGTGAGACCACAGTGTCTGGCCCTTACCAATAGACAGTCGAGAATACTGACCTGGTGCTACGAACTTGCTGCATCGTAGAAATATTTATCGCTAGCAGCTTTAGTGACCGCAGCCTGCATTTCCTCTTCCTGCTCTGGGTGAGCGTGATGCTCCTCCGGCTTAATACCCAGACGATCGAATAATTGCATATCTTTATTGGCCACGGGATTAGGGGTAGTGAGCAGCTTTTCACCATAGAAAATGGAGTTAGCCCCGGCATGAAATGCCAGCGCCTGCATTTCCTCGTTCATGTCTTCCCGGCCCGCCGACAACCTCACATGGGATGCAGGCATGATAATGCGGGCTACAGCAATGGTGCGAATAAACTCAAAAGGATCGAGGTCTTGCTCATTTTCAAGGGGTGTACCGGCTACCTTCACCAGCATATTGATGGGCACTGACTCAGGATGCTCCGCCAGGTTAGCCAGTTGCACCAGCAAACCGACCCGATCCATTACCGATTCACCCATACCGACGATGCCACCGCAACACACCTTCATGCCGGCACCACGTACATTTTCCAGTGTATCGAGCCGATCCTGATAGCTCCGTGTAGTAATAATCTCGCCATAATATTCCGGTGAGGTATCGAGATTATGGTTGTAGTAATCAAGACCAGCGTCAGCCAGATCCTGGGCCTGGACGTCAGTCAACATACCCAACGTCATACAGGTTTCCATACCCAGTGCTTTTACTTCTTTGACCATATTCAGGACACAGGGCATATCTTTGGCAGCCGGCGAGCGCCACGCTGCACCCATGCAAAAACGCGTGGCACCGCTATCTTTCGCTGCCTGCGCTTCGCTGATGACCTTGTCTATTTCAAGCAGTTTTTCTTTCTCGAGGCCGGTATTGTAGATACCACTTTGCGGACAATATTTACAATCTTCCGGACACGCGCCGGTCTTAATTGATAGCAAAGTACTTATCTGAACCCGATTCGGGTCGAAATATTCACGGTGCGTCGATTGAGCCTCGAACAACAAATCGTTGAAGGGTTGCCTGAATAAAGATAGCACTTGCTGGGCAGTCCATTCGTGGCGGATTGTTAAAGGTACTGTTGTTGAAGACACTGTTGTTGAAGACACTGTTGTTGAAGACACTGTTGAAACCATAGTGCTATTCTCGGTCGATATAGTTTATCGCTAGCGCGACGCACAAAGCTCGGTAATAATAATGGCGGCGGCGGCGCTGTCAACCTAAATAAGCAATCAGGGTTAACAGCCATTTATAACCAGCACTTCCTCATGATGTGCCATGATGTATCGAGAATGTGTAGGCGATCCTAGGGAAGACCCCCGATGCACCAACTTTTGAAGTTCCTGAACTATACTTTTTTACGGGGCCATTGTGTGCTGTGCAATACCGCGTCTGGACGGGCATTCGACCTGTGTCGCGTATGTGAAGATCATTTGCCCCGCATTGGCCATCATTGCAAAGTGTGTTGTGTGTCGCTAACCAGTATCGCAGCCGGCTCAGGTTCCAGCATTAATATCGATACCGCGCCCGCACTTAGCCTCTGCGGGGCCTGTTTAAAACAGACTCCGGCCTACTCCCAGACGCATATCCCTTACACATATCAACCCCCTGTCGACCATCTATTGTGGCGTTTCAAATTTAGTGGCGATCTGGCCGCTGGCCAGGTTCTTGCCCGCTTGCTCGCGCAATATATTGGTGAACGTAGCATTGGCAAGGTAGATATGATCGTGCCCGTACCCCTGCACTGGCGACGACAACTAAATCGCGGTTTTAATCAGGCCAGAGAACTAGCTGTCACGGTGGGAAACATACTGGATATTCCTGTAAACAGTGGTGTAGTTCAAAGAACTGGCCACACGCACGCGCAGCAAGGCCTTAACCGTCGACAACGGCAAAGCAACCTGAGCAACTCATTTGCCATCAATGCTGCTAGCACACAACAACTGATCAAAGACAAATCTATTGTCATCATTGATGATGTGGTCACTACCGGTAGTACTGTAGAGGCTATCGCCAAATTACTCATCAACAATGGTGCCGCGCAAGTGAAAATTTGTGCCGTGGCACGTACACCTCTGGAAAATTAATCGGTAGGAGGAGATAATCCAGTCATGGATACCTTGATCAACCCCTGTAATGAGTCCCTATGGCAACAAGTGCTGGAGGAAGTCGCTGTTACCGCCCGCGAAGAACCCTTATTGGCGGGTTTTCTACATGCCACTATTCTCAACCATAACGATATTGCGTCGGCATTAAGCTTTCTTCTCGCCAACAAATTGCACTGCAATATCACCCCGGCGCTCATGCTACGGGAAGTATTTGATACTGCTATTCGCGACGACCCAACCATCATAGATAGTGTGCGGTGTGACATTATTGCTATTTATGAGCGGGATTCGGCGTGCCGAAATTTCTCAACTTCATTCCTTTACTACAAAGGCTTTCACGCTCTGGCAGCCTATCGGGTTGCCCATTGGTTATGGCAACACCAACGGCAATCGCTAGCACTGGTATTACAAAATCGAATCTCTGTGGTATTTGGTGTCGACATTCACCCTGCCGCCAAAATCGGCAAAGGCATCCTGTTTGATCACGCCACATCGTTGGTCATTGGAGAAACTGCAGTCGTCGAAGATTGTGTATCCATACTTCAGTCAGTAACACTCGGAGGCACCGGCAAGGAAACCGAAGACCGGCACCCCAAGGTTCGCCGCGGTGTGTTGATAGGTCCGGGCGCAACCATACTCGGCAATATTGAAATTGGCGAAGGCTCTAAAGTGACTGCAGCCAGTGTGGTTCTCAAGGATGTACCACCCCATTCAATCGTCGCCGGGGTACCTGGCAAGGTGGTAGGGACTACCAGTAACGATGATCCGGCTGAAAAAATGGATCACGGTCTGGAAGGTTGTGGTTCTGATTAAAAGCCTATGGTTACGATTAAAAGCCTATGGCTGAGATAAAGCCTCGCAACCTACGGCAAGGAGCACCAGAGAAGGAACATTATCGGTCAACACTATTTCCCGCAAATATAGTTCGCAAAATCGTCTGTAAAGGACAATACTTCACGGATATGTTGCGCTCCGAGTATGTTCATTAGCAGACGATCCACGCCCAGAGCAACACCAGCACAGGAGGGCAAACCCGCAGCCATTGCCGCTAACAGTTTTTCATCTGCATCAACGAGCTCCTTACCCATTTTCTGCCGCTGGGTATTGTCTGCTGAAAAGCGTTCGCGCAGTTCCCTGGCATCGGTCAATTCATAATAGCCGTTGCCGAGTTCGATACCATCGCAGAAAATCTCAAAGCGGCGCGCGATTGCCACTCCGTCTGCATCTACTTTGATCTCTGCAAGTGCCGCCTGACAGGCCGGGTAATCGTGTACAAATACGACCCCTCCGGGCAAGGTGGGCTCCACCAGCAAGCTGAAAATCAGATCCAGACAAACGCTGCGATGTTCACCGCTAAAATCGCGGTTAGCCACCTCACTGGCCAGGCGTTGCAGGGACAAAATTTCGCAAACCAGCGGATCGATGCCGGTTTTTTCCTCGAAGATGTGTCGGTAACTATATGCTGAGCACTTTGCTTGCTCTTTTGCCAATCCCACATCAGTAAGCAAATCGAACACCTCATCCATAAGACGGTGCTCATCCCAACCAACCCGATACCATTCGAGCATGGTAAATTCTGGACTATGACGCTTGCCAAGCTCTCCGGCACGAAATGCCTTACCGAGGCAATAGATCGAACCGGATCCAGCAGCCAACAGGCGTTTCATAAAATATTCGGGAGAACTCTGCAGATAAGCAGGGTGGGGTTCAGCCACACGGAGGAGGTCGATGTGGACGTCAGTCACCCCCCTCAAACCAAGCACTGGCACATCTACTTCAAGCACTTTCCTCGCAAAAAAAAAGCGCGGATATCGGCCAACAGGCGCGCACGCCGTTGCAACGTTTGCTTAGCAGCGCCTGGTCGCCAATTATTGGTCATGGCAGTCATTAAAAGACCTAATCTTTGGCTCGACTCAGGTACTCACCGGTGCGCGTATCAACACGCACAACCTCCCCTTCATTAAGGAACAGGGGCACTTTCACGACAGCACCCGTACTCAACGTCGCGGGTTTGGTGCCGCCCTGCGCTGTATCCCCTTTCAGGCCCGGATCAGTTTCAGTGATCGTCAATTCAACATGGTTCGCAGCCGCGATAGCCAGTGGTACACCGTTATAGAGAGTCACCACACAGTTATCCTGCTCGCGCAGCCATAACGCGGTATCACCGACAGTTGCCTTGTCGGCCTGATGTTGCTCAAAGGTATCAGGCTCCATAAAGTGCCAGTATTCACCATCGTTATACAAATACTGCATGTCTTTATCCATGACATCAGCACCTTCGAGGGATTCACCCGACTTAAAGGTTCGCTCCCACACTCGCCCGGTTTTCAGATTGCGCATGCGCACGCGATTAAAAGCCTGACCTTTGCCCGGCTTTACAAATTCATTTTCCAGTATCGCGCAGGGGTCGCCGTCCAGCATTATCTTCAGACCGGAACGAAATTCATTGGTAGAATATGTCGCCATTCTCGCCTCTATCCTCTATATAGTATAATTAACAGGTCATGTTGAGGGCCGCCATGATACCTCACACTGCTACCCCTTTGCAGACTACCCCTGTGCAAACCATCAGCTGGCAGGATGAGCTTGCCAGGGCAATCAGCGACCCACGTAAATTGTTCGCATTACTCGAACTCGATACCGCCACGCTGGCCTCGGTACTCCCGGCCCACAAAGACTTCAAGCTGAAAGTACCGCATCCATACCTGAAAAAAATTCGTCGCGGCGATATCAACGACCCCTTACTGAGGCAGGTATTACCTATTGGTAATGAGCTAGCGGAAATGCCGGGATACCACACCGACCCCCTGGCAGAAAGTATGGCAAACCCCATGCCCGGACTTATTCATAAATACCATGGGCGCGTGCTGCTGGTGGTGAGTCCAGCCTGCGCGATCCATTGTCGCTACTGTTTCAGGCGCCATTTTCCCTACCAGAATAATAACCCGGGGCGACAACAATGGCAGCGGCCGCTGGACTATATCGCTATGAATCCATCGATTAATGAGGTGATTTTTAGCGGTGGTGACCCCCTGGCTGCCAATGACCAGCATTTACGCTGGCTGACTGAACAAATTGCATCCATTGCCCATGTCAAACGTCTTCGCGTGCATACGCGCTTGCCAGTTGTCATCCCTTCACGCATTACTGCTGACTGCGTTAAGTGGCTCACCGAAACCCGCTTACAAAGTATTGTGGTTTTGCATATCAATCACCCCAACGAGCTAGGCAATGACGTTCAGGAAGCGGTAGCTCGACTGAAATCAGCCGGCATCGACGTACTCAATCAAACCGTGTTGTTAAATGGGGTCAATGCGCGGGCAGATACGCTGATATCACTTAGCGAGAAGCTGTATGAAACCGGCATCCTCCCCTACTATCTTCATGTTCTTGATGCGGTGCAGGGTGCCGAGCACTTTGCTGTCAAAGATGAAAAAGTAAAAGAGTTGCAACAACAAATGCTGGCGCGTCTACCCGGCTACCTGGTACCCAGAATCGTTATTGAAAAGCCTGGAGCTGCTTCTAAGCTACCTGTCTAATTTACCCATCTAAATCACCTGCTTAACATACTGTATAAACTGTCGGTCTTTATTTACCAGCCAGGCGCACATAATTTACCAGCCAGGCGCGCATAGCCAGGTAATGTGGACGGATCGTGGGCGATTAACAGAGAATATCGCAAGACCCAGGTCATCCTGAGACTTTTGCATGCAAGATAATATCGCTTTCAGCCGCCAACAGGGCTTTAGGGCATATGTCTGTTCTTGCAGAAAATGATAGCTTCCTGGGCTCCCTCTGTTGCCACGTAATGCATATTCCTGTGGCAAAATAACTAGAGAAAGTCCCTAAATAAATGTAACGAAGTCACTAATACAGGAACATTTTTACTATTTAGTCCTGTTCGCCCTTATAATAGCTGACATCTGGTCGGGACAAGCAATAATCCCGGTGATTATCCTGGCAGTGATCAAACCATGATGCGCTAATACAAGGGCTACAAAGCAGAAGCGCGGCTGGCCAACAGACACACAAACAGACCAATAGACCAATAGACCAATAGACAAACACAAGTCATCAGGGAGTTTCGGATTAAGCCATGAACACGTATCCTGCGTTCAGATTATCCGTTACCTTTGTAGACAATGCCTGTATAGATAATACCTGTGCAGCGAGGAAAAACAAACCCAATATCAGTCAGTTATCTATAAATGGTGGTGCCAAGCAAATAGACCTGGATCTCGTTCAGCTTCGCCCAGGCTTCATCAGAGGCTATATCAGTAATGCTAGTTGATGGTGAAATTAATCTGTTGGTTGTGTATGAGAATATTGACGATGCCAATCGACTGATAAATTTGTTGAGAAACGCCTCCTATACGGTTCATAGTACGGTCGTTGAAACCCCAGGTGATCTGGTCAAGCTGCTAAAACAACAGCGCTGGGATCTGGCGCTGGTGGAGTACGAATCCCAAACGGTTAAAGCTCGCGATTTCATGTCGCAAATTAAAAAACTTCAGCTAGACATACCGACTATTATCATTACATCAGACTCAGACCCAACCGCGACCGTTGAGGGAATGAGAATCGGCGCTGATTATGTATTGAAGATGGATGAGGATCAGTATTTTCTGTTAGCTGTTACCGCCAGTCTCGCTAACTTTAAACAACGCAGCAAACAGGAATACTGGAAAAAAAGATATCTTGAATCGGAATCACGCTACGAAAGTCTTATTGACGGCTCGAGTCATGCTATAGCGATTGTTCAGGACGGCACTTTTGTCTATATGAATGAGGAATACGCCCGGTTATTCGGTTATGAGGAGCCGGATGACATGGTCTTACTTCCCGTGATCGATACTATCGCCGAGTCATCGCAGGCGGGGCTTAAACCTTATTTGAAGCCACTATCCCTTGAAGAATCAGTAGCGAGCGCTGCTATCGATATCGACGGCATAAAACCCGATAATGGCCAGGTCCACGCCACACTTAACATTGCACAAGTGCTCTACCAGGGCCACCCAGCTTTGCAATTTCTGGTACCAAAAGAGCAGTTATCGCCACCCCACGCCGAGCGACGCCAAAACATGGGGCCCGAAGCACTGTCATTCATTCAGCCCAAACGAGTATTAGATGGGTTGAGCAAAGCCATACTCAAAGCCGGACGGACAGAACAGCAATCACTGGCTTTATATATTCGTGTAGATCAATTCAATGAATTTCGACAGTCGTCAGGACCAGCCTCTGCAGAGCAACTTTTCGCAATCCTGTTAGACCATATGGTTGAAACAACACCCACTGCAGGAATGGTGGCGAGATATAATGAAGATACCTTTGTTATGCTTCTCGATATAGATACCCTGGACGAAGGACGTGAATATGCCGAGAACTTGTGTCGTAATATAGCCACTAAAACGTTTTCTGCTGGAAACGAAAGTGTTGCATTGTCATTAACTATAGCCGTGGCTATTCTTAACGATGCAGTAGAATCGCCCCTGGAATGCATCAATCAATGTGAGCAGGCTTTAGCTGAAGGTCCCCAGGGACTCGGACAAATCGGTAGCGAACCGCGTGTTTACTGTTGCGAAAGCAGGCCAGATTACAAGATTAAAAGCGAGCAACAAATTATTGAGTTCGCGCAGTCACTGCTGGCAAATCGCGGTATTGGCATAGCGTTTCAACCCATAGCCGCATTAAAGGGAGACATCGCCGAATATTACGAAGTGTTGATGAGGCCCAAAACCGAAGAATATCCTGATGACGTGCCCAGTGACATTATCGAAAGAGTTTTTAAAACAAAAGTAGCCATCGATATAGACCGCTGGGTCATTCTTGAGGCAGTTAAGGCACTAACGGATAAACTTGTTCGACACCCCCAGACAAAACTATTTATAAACCTGAGCGCGGCAACCATTCAGGATGCCGGTTTTAGTGCATGGTTAAAGGTGGCTCTGCAAGCTACCAATATTTCCCCTACCCAATTGATATTTCAACTTCGCGAAATCGATGTGGGTCGTTACTTCGACCAGGCTGTCAAGCTGATACAACAACTGGAACAGCTGCAGGCCAAATCGGCGCTGACCCATTTTGGCTTATCGATTAATCCAATACTGGTATTACAAAGACTTGCTGTGGGTTTTGTTAAGATTGATCCCGTGATTGTTGAAGCGGCAAAAAAAGGTGGAGAACCCGCCGCACCAATGGAAGCGCTGTTAGACTCTGTACGAAAATTACCAACTCTGGTTATTGTTCCGTTTGTAGAAAGCCCAGCGATATTACCCACACTCTGGCAATACGGGGTCGATTATATCCAGGGGTACTACGTTCAGGAGCCTGAAGATGATATGGCTTACGACTTCACTGAAGAAGGTTAAAGCGCCTCGACTCTTACAGTCTCGTATCCATCTCGTACCGTCTCGTGTATCTTGCTTGGAGAGTCTAGCGCCCGTACCTTGTCTCCCCGAGACTTATCCCCCGAGACTTATCCCCGAAACTTGGCCAGGGACTACTAGTCAAACAGTATCCCGGTCACGTATACCCATAAGATAGAGAATACCGTCAAGACCAATATTTGAGATAGCCTGTTGGGCGCTGGCCCTGACCAGGGGCTTGGCTCGATAGGCTATTCCCAAACCAGCAAGACTCAGCATAAGCAGGTCGTTCGCTCCATCGCCTACCGCCACTGTTTGCTCTAGTTTAATACCCTCACGGGCCGCCAACTCAACCAACAAATCTGCTTTGCGCTGACCATCAACAATTTCCCCGCATACTTTCCCGGTCACCACTCCATCCTCCACATCGAGGTGGTTGGCATACATATAATCGATGCCCAGGCGTTTGCGAATGCGTTCCCCAAAAAAAGTAAAGCCTCCAGATAAAATTGCCGTCCTGTAGCCAAGTGATTTCAGCGTATTTACCAGATACTCAGCGCCCTCAGTAAGATCCAAACGCGCGGCAACTTTGTCAAGAATACCTGCGTCCAGTCCTTTGAGCATGGCTACCCGTTCCCGAAAACTGCTGTTAAAGTCGATTTCTCCGCCCATGGCACGAGTGGTGATTGCCGCCACCTCATCACCCACCCCCGCCTCTAGCGCCAGTTCGTCGATAACCTCAGCTTCGATGAGTGTTGAATCCATATCAAAAACAACCAGGCGCCGGTGACGGCGATATACGTTGTCTTCCTGATAGGCAATATCAACATTCATTTGCGAAGATAATTCCAACAAAGATTTTCGGTAGTCGCTTATATTTTTTCCCTCACCGCGAACTGAAAACTCTACGCAAGCCTTGCCCTCATTACTTATATCACCAAGCGGTACGCGTCCCGAAAGCCTGGAGACCTGGTCTATGTTTAAATCCTGCATCGCGGTAACGTCAGTTACCCTGGCAATGTGTTCGGCAGTAATCCGGCGCGCTAACAAAGTGACAATATGTCGCGGTTTACCCTGCTGGCCTACCCACCGGGCATAGCTCTCTTCGCTAACCGGTTCAAATTTCACCTGCACATCAAGCTCATGCAGACGAAACAACACATCTTTCAATACCGGCGCTGCCTCATGCTTTTGGGGCACTTCAGCGAGGATACCCAGGCTTAGATTGTTATGAATAATCGACTGGCCAATATCCAGAATATTGACTTCATACTCCGCCAATACCGATGCAACGGCCGTGGTAATACCCGGCTTGTCTTTACCCGCTACATTGATAAGTAATATCTCTTTCACAGAAGCATATACCTGACGCTATGACTGGCCATTATAGTGGAGCGACTGCTAATATAGAATTGTGATCAAGCCGCTGATAAATAGTTATTCCTCCGCTGGTGTCCAACATAAATTAATGCTCCCAGCGGCAGGTTTCTCTCTGGTTGTCGGTTTGTTTCTATTACCTGCTCTGTGGTTTTATCTAGACGGACTTGGTCAACAACAAAGTGACAAGCTAGGCCAGGCACTGGTTACACAACTGGCCGATCAGGTTCGCCAACCGCTATTGCATAACGACACCATAAGCCTGCAATTTGTGGTTAACGACCTGGTTCGCAATACCGACGCAGTCCTGCACGCGGCAGTGTACAACACTGAAGACAAACTCCAGGTACAGGGTGCCAGCAAGCAATACCGTGAAGGCAACAGGGCTAGCGTATATGCCCATCAAATTACCCTGGAAAATTCCACTGCCGGGCAGGCACGGCTCACCATAGACTCCGCCACGATTAAAAGTGATTTACTCGTTCTGTTCTGGTCAACACTGTACGCCTGGTTACTGTTGAGCAGCATACTGTGCATTGGCCTTCACTTTGTCGGCAGGCGTATATCAAAGCGCCTGGTACGTATTATTTCTGGCTTACCCACGCATTCGAAGTCCATTGGCAACGATGAAATTAGCAATGATGAAATCGGCCAGCTGGAAGCCAACATTAAACCTTTGCTCATCAAACCTTTACTTACCAAACCAGAAAGCTGCGTAAACGATGATGAGGAAATCCTTTCACTCACGTTAACGATACGGTGTGAAAATATTGAGCGCTTACAGGCCCAGCTTAGCCAGGAAAATTACCGGCGCTTATTGACAAACTTTGATGCTGTCACAGACTGCGCGGCCAAACTCTATGACGCAGCGCGACTGGCCGGATCACAGCACTGCATACATCTTCGTTTTTATAGCAATGGAAACATCAGTAACGCACTGTTACGCGCTATCAGCAGCTATCTCGCGATAACAGAAATCCTTAAAGCAAGCGCCCCGCGGGCTGGCGCAGAACTCCGCCTTTGCGGAGCTCTCGGTGAAACCGGCACACAGACCAGCGAAACCCGGTTCTCACAGGATCATCAGCAGGAACTGGCTCTGCAAAAACTGGTTAAAACTACGGCTCTGGCTGATTCATGGCAATTGCTAATACAGGCTTCACTACTGGACGATGCGGCCCACAAGAGTGTATTTAATTGCGAACCTTTGCCAAACGCCGCTGACCAAATGTTATTTATGTCCCTGGCAACAGAGCAGCAAACGACACTAACCGGGCAACTGACTTACTTACATAGCCTGTTACCCGAGTTAGCAGCGCCCTCTTCAGGTAATCACACAAGACCTAGCGAGGCTGCATCCTGATTGCACCATCAATGCGGATCGTCTCACCATTGATATAACCGTTCTCGACAATATGAGCAGCCAGGCTTCCGTACTCATCAGGCTCGCCGAGCCGACTGGGATTCGGCACGCTGGCCGCTAAAGACTGCTGCACATTATCCGGCATGCCCCGTAGCAAGGGCGTTCCCATAATTCCCGGTGCGATGGTATTCACCCGTATCCCCAGCTTGGCCAGATCCCGTGCCATGGGTAAAGTCATACCAACGATCCCCCCCTTACTTGCGGAATAGGCACATTGCCCAACCTGACCCTCATAGGCAGCAACCGAAGCGGTGTGGATAATTACCCCACGCTCACCATTGACCAGTTCGTTTTTTGCCATCACCGCAGCACAACAGCGCGCAGCATTGAAACTACCGGTGAGGTTAATACCAATGAGCATGGCGAAATCTTCCAGGGGCATCGGTTCATCTTCACGGTTGAGAATTTTTTGCGCCGGGCCAATACCCGCGCAATTGATCAGCACATCGATGCGGCCAAATTTTTCCACGACCGCCGTAACTGCCTTTTCTACCGACTCAGCGGAAGCTACATCAACAGACCAAAACCCGGCGTTATCGTCACCCAAAGCCTTAACAACTTCCGCTCCTGCTTCAGCATTTAAATCAAAAATCGCCACATTAGCTCCACGACTCGCCAAAATTTCGGTTGTCGCCTTGCCCAGTCCAGAAGCACCACCTGTTACAACAGCTACTTTGCCCGCTAAATCCACAATCTTCTCCTCTGCTATTTTGTCCGAACATTCGGACTTCTAGTGTTTAACCTAATCGACTAATCCTGATGACCTAACTCGCCAGGCCCCAATTCCTCAATCATGGTTTCACGCATTTTAAATTTCATGATTTTACCAGTCACTGTCATGGGGTAATCATCCACAAAGCGTATGTAATGGGGGACTTTGAAGTGGGTAATCTGACCTTTGCAGTAAGCGCGGATGTCGTCTTCGCTAAGCGTAACGCTGTCCTGGCATTTTATCCACGCACAGACCTGTTCACCGAGGCGTTTATCGGGTACCCCGATCACCTGAACTTCCTGAATTCCAGGGTGCGTATATAAAAACTCCTCCACCTCACGGGGATAGATATTTTCGCCGCCACGAATCACCATATCTTTAATACGCCCGGTGACCTGGACATAGCCTTCATCGTCCATCACCCCTATATCCCCGGAATGCAGCCACCCACCTGAATCGATGGTTTCTGCAGTTTTCTCTTCGTCATCCCAGTAACCCTGCATCACTGCGTAGCCTCGTGTACAAATCTCACCTTTTTCGCCAAGAGCGACAACACGGTTGTTTTCATCGACAATTTTTGTCTCTAAATGGGGGCAGGGTTTACCGACTGTGCCCACTCTCTTATCAAGGGGGTCGTGAGGCTCGGTAATATGGCTAACGGGACTTAACTCTGTCTGCCCATAAGCAATTAAAATCTGTTCCATATTCATCTTGTCGATCACTTGCTTCATCACCTCGACCGGACACGGTGCGCCGGCCATAATACCGGTACGCAAGTGGTCAAAGCTGAACGTATCAAATTGAGGGTGATCGAGCATCGCGATAAACATCGTGGGCACGCCATGTAAGGTCGTGCATCGTTCATCTGACAGAACCTGCAAGGTGGTCAGCGGTTCAAAAGCTTCTCCGGGAAAGATCGCTGCCGAGGCGTGGGTCATGCAACCGAGACTCCCAATCACCATGCCAAAACAGTGGTATAGCGGCACCGGGATACACACCCTGTCGTTCTCGGTGAGCTGCATAACATCTCCGTTTACCTGGCCATTATTAAGCACATTGCAATGACTCAGCGTGGCGCCTTTCGGGTTGCCTGTAGTACCACTGGTAAACTGGATATTGATGGGATCATCCGGTGACAACAGACCCGCCAGTTCCTGAACTCTGGCAATTTCGCCCTCACCACCCATTGCGCAGACATCGCCAAAGTTAAACATGCCGGCGGTTTTTTCCTCGCCAAGACGGATAACTATTTCAAGATGGGGAAGTTTTGCGGATTTTAACTTGCCGGGTTCGCAGTCAGCCAGTTCTGGAGCCAGAGTCTGCAGCATCTCTAAATAAAAACTGGTCTTAAAAGCCTCTGCGCTAACAATAGCTCGGCATTTGACTTTATTGAGCGCGTATTCAAGCTCATATAAACGATAGGCGGGATTAATACAGACCAGTATGGCCCCTATCTTCGCTGTGGCAAATTGAGTGAGGCACCATTCGTAGCAATTGGGCGCCCAGATACCCACGCGATCACCGGGTTCTATGCCCAGCGCTAACAGACCAGTGGCCAGGCGATCAACCTGCGCCCGATACTCTTTATAACTCCAGCGGATATTCTGATGAGGAACCACCAGTGCCTCACTATCAGGGAAGCGACTCACCACCTCATCAAACTGATTGCCGATAGTGTTATAGATCAGTGGGTCTCTGGCCACTCCACATTTGTAGCTTTGCATTGACATAGTTTGTCCAGTAAATTGTCGGCCGGTAAATCGAGCCAGTGATATGCGTGGGCTAACCTGTTACAAACGCCGAAATTCACTCCCAGACGCCAGGCTACACCTTTATGACAAGCTGCCGCATTTTGAAAGAAATAAGCGGCTTCGGCAACTGTTGAATTACCTGTTCAATTGCCCTGTTAAACCCCACTCCCAAAATTGAATTTCCAGTGCTTTATTAGCAGACTGGTGAAGCGAGATAGTCGTTTAGAGTTTTTCGCATAAGCTATATCAAATTGATGTTTGTTCCTGCGTCCGATATATTCCGGCCCCTTGCCCTCAACGACTGCTAATAGACCACCTTTCTGGCTATAGATTTTGTGGCTACAGAAGTTTCCAAATCACTAGTAGAGAAATCAGATGCACAGCTCTTTTAAAAGCATGAACTTTGATCTTGGTCAGGACATCGATATGTTGCGCGATGCCGTCTATCAGTTTGCCCAGGGCGAGATCGCACCCCGCGCCGAGCAAATCGATATAGACAATAACTTCCCAGCTGAACTGTGGGAACAATTCGGCGCTATGGGCTTGCTCGGTATGACTGTCGAAGAAGAATACGGTGGCACCGAC
>QNFP01000027.1 GCA_003645535.1 Gammaproteobacteria bacterium
GGTCTACCAAGAGGATACTTTGCCGGATTTTCGTTCAAGTCGGGGACACCATAAATGTTCTGTAACTTATTGTGATCATTGGGAAATTTACGTTTTATCGAAGTTTTAACCGGACAGTAGTGATCTTTCCTACCTTCTTAATTCTCCATTCTTCAAAAAAATTCTTCATGACAATGAGGTGGATAACGCACGAGCCAATTTGAGCTTAGGCTTCTTTAGAGAGCTTCAAGTGCCGTTACCACCATTGGAAGACCAAACCGATATAGTTTCTGAGCTGACTAAATTTGAGAACGAAGTCCAGCGCCTCGAAGCTATCTACCAACAAAAACTCGACAGCCTTGCCGAGTTAAAACAATCCATCCTGCAAAAGGCTTTTTCTGGGGAATTGACAGCAGAAGATGCTGAAATCAAGGAAGAGGCCGTTGCATGAATGAAGCGGAAACCCGCGCAGAGCTGATCGACCCTGCATTGAAAGATGCTGGTTGGGGTGTTGTTGATGGCAGCAGGGTTCGGCGAGAGGTCATTACTCTGGGCAGGTTGCAGGGTGCGGGTAAACGGGCCACCCAGGATATTGCCGATTACGTTCTGTTTTATAAAGGGCAAAAGCTCGCTGTCATTGAGGCCAAGCGGCGTGATCTTCCTGATACCGAAGGTGTCGGGCAAGCCAAGAAGTATGCAGAAAAACTGCAAACCCGCTTCAGCTATTCCACCAATGGCGCTGGCATCTATCAAATTGATATGCAAACCGGTTTGGAAGCCTATGTGGATCGCTATCCCACCCCCGATGAATTATGGGCCGACACTTATGGAGAAGAACCCTATGCGGAAGTGAGTGTTTGGCGTGATCGTTTTGGTGATGTGCCCTTCGAGGATAAAGGCGGTCAGTGGCAGGCGCGTTATTACCAGCACAACGCCATCAATCTTACACTGGAGGAAATCGCCGCCGGAAGTGACCGGATTTTGCTCACGCTTGCCACAGGCACGGGCAAAACCTTTATTGCTTTTCAGCTAGCGTGGAAGCTATTCCACAGCCGGTGGAACCTGGCTGACTGGAGAGAGGGCAGCGAGCCAAAACGTCGACCGCGCATCCTGTTTCTGGCTGACCGCAATATTCTGGCCAATCAGGCCTATAACTCTTTTTCGGCATTCCCCGAAGATGCGCTGGTGCGCATTGATCCGGCTAGCATCCGCAAGAAAGGCAGGGTGCCCAAAAACGGCAGCATATTCTTTACGATCTTTCAGACCTTTATGTCTGGTCGTGATGCCGAAGGTGATCCTGCCCCCAGCTTTGGGGAATATCCGCCGGATTTCTTTGATTTTATCGTCATTGATGAGTGCCATCGGGGCGGAGCCAATGATGAGAGTAACTGGCGCGGCATACTGGAATATTTCTCGCCCGCAGTACAGCTAGGACTTACCGCAACACCTAAACGCAAAGGCAATGTAGATACCTATGCTTATTTTGGCGAGCCGGTTTACATCTACTCACTGAAAGAAGGGATCAATGATGGTTATCTGACTCCATTCAAGGTGAAACAGATCGCCACGACGCTTGATGATTATGTTTATACCTCTGACGATCAGATTGTTGAAGGTGAAATAGAGCAAGGCAAGCGCTATGAGGAGGAGGATTTTAACCGCGTCATAGAGATCATGGAGCGTGAAAAATATCGCGTGAAACTGTTCATGGACACCATCAAACAGAGGCAGAAGACGCTTGTATTCTGCGCAACGCAAGTTCACGCCCTGGCGGTGCGCGATCTGATTAACCAGATGAAGATCAGCAAAGAACCGAATTACTGCGTCCGGGTCACCGCCAATGACGGCGAACTCGGCGAGCAACATTTGCGCACCTTTCAGGATAACGAGAAAAGTATTCCGACCATTCTTACGACCTCGCAGAAGCTCTCGACCGGTGTTGATGCCCGGGATATTCGGAATATCGTCCTGATGCGTCCTGTGAATTCAATGATCGAGTTCAAGCAAATTATCGGGCGGGGCACTCGGCTTTTCGATGGCAAGGATTACTTCACTGTCTATGATTTCGTGAAAGCCTATGAGCATTTCAGCGACCCGGAGTGGGATGGTGAACCGATAGAACCGGAACTCTGCGAGCGCTGTGGTAATGCTCCCTGCACCTGTGAAACCACTGAGCCAAAGGAATGCCCGGTATGTGATCGGACACCCTGCGTCTGTATTCGAGAGCCAGTGATTTGTTATAAATGCGGCGAGTATCCTTGTATTTGCAAGAAGAAAGTCAAAATTAAGGTCAAACTGGCTGACGGGAAAGAGCGCACCATCCAGCACATGATGGCGACAACATTCTGGAGTCCAGAGGGTAAACCTATGTCTGCGGCAGAATTTATAGAGCGCCTATTTGGCGATCTGCCAGAATTATTCAAGGATGAAGACGAATTGCGAGCGCTTTGGAGTCAGCCGGATACCCGTAAAGCATTGCTGGAAAGTTTAGCCGAAAAGGGCTACGGCGATGAACAGCTAAGCGAAATAAGAAGCATGATTGATGCTGAAAATAGCGACCTTTTCGACGTGCTCGCCTATATCGCCTTTGCCCTCTCGCCGATCACCAGAGAAGAGCGTGTTGATACGCACAAGGAGCAAATCTTTTCCCACTATGATGATAGATTGAAAGGATTCCTGGATTTTGTGCTGGTGCAGTACGTAAAAGAAGGGGTTGGCGAGCTGGATCAGGACAAGCTGCCGGACTTGCTGGAGCTAAAATACCATGCCGTTAGCGATGCCGCCGCCGAGCTGGGTGGTGTGGCACAAATACGTGATGCGTTTATTGGGTTTCAGCGGCACCTTTACGATTAAACATGATTTAGGGAATGTATTTCCAAGGACTTCGAGTACGTAAATGAAGAAAGATATTGAAAGGGTGTTAAGGGAAGCTCCGGGTCTGAAAGGGAGGCAAATTGCGAAAAAACTCGGCCTGGAAAAGAAAGATGTTAATTCTTTCCTTGCACATCAAGAGCACAATTTTGCCAAAGATGAAAATGATTGCTGGAGCATTGTTCAGCCCTTAGAGCTTTCGGTCCAATTTAACCCTCATTCATGGATAGATGCTGATAGTTTTGAAGATTGTCTGATTGAAACGGGATCACCGCTTGAATCTGAATGTACTCAAGTGGTTTTTGTGATTCCGGAGAAGTGTCGTCTGCTTGTTGAGGCTTCTTGCCGATTGCTTGCGCTTTGTAATCAACTGGTCGATGTAGGGAAAAAGGTCACGCTAGATTTTACCGGCTACAAGCAAGCTTTGTCTTTTCTTGATCGGGTAGGTTTTTTCAGTGTCTTATCAGAGAAGTGTGAAGTGCTTCCGAAGAAACCAAAAGTTTCTCGCGCGCAACGCTACAAAGGACAAAATAAAAAACTTGTTGAATTCGGGGTCATCGAGCCTACTGAATGCAAAGGTAAAGAATTAACATCCGAAGACAAGAGCATGATTGACGAGCTTACAGATGCATTTGTTGACCAGGCAGGTAATGAATACGAAACAGTAGCATCTACTATATTTGGAGAACTGATTGGGAATATTAAAAACCATAGTTCGACAAAATTAAAAGGGTTGGCCTCTCTTCACAAGTACGAAGGCAGTAGGCCACATATACAGACGGTTGTATCGGATAGTGGAACAGGGATAGCTGGCACTCTGAAAAAAGGCTTGGAGCAGCATTACCCCGAACTCTACAAGAAAAACAATCAGGATGACTACGAAGCCTTTTTGGTTCAAGAGGCTATGACCAAAGGTGGAATCAGCAGGCACGGTAAAGGTAGGGGAGCAGGTTTTCAGAGCACCTCCAAGCAGGTGATAAAATTCGATGCAAAACTGGTGGTAAGACAGGAAACATTCAGCCTCAAGATTGAATATAAAAATGGCGATCTTGTAAGCGTCGTGCCCAGAATGAACCTTCCTCGCATCCTTGGAACTCATATTTGCTTTGACTTTATGCTTGACTAAAGCAGATAAAATAGATTAATTTAACGAGATGAAACAGAAATCTCCCGCCGTTATCAAACTGATCGACCTTTTAGAGAAAGGCCATGACACGGCCTATGGCAATGCAGAGGGTCGGCAAGTTTATCAGAAGCTCGCCGATGCCGTTGATGGGTTGCCAGGTGCAAGAGTGATCGGTATTTCGCTAGATGGAATAAAAAGGACAGATGCGTCCTTCCCCAGAGAAAGTGTAGTTTCATTTGTAAAAGCCAAAATTCACGAAAAGGGTTTTTATGTCTTCGGAATTATCAATCAGGACCTGATTGATAATTGGGATGCTGCTGCACGCATTAAGAATCAGAACATTATCGTTCTTATAAAAGACAGCTATCAGGTTCTGGGACCAGAACTGAACCTTGGAGCCAAAAATTTGCTGGACTTCATCTTTGAAAAGGGAAAGGTAACGACCTCAGATGTCGCTGATAAGTGGGAAGTATCCGCTCAAAATGCCAGCGCTAAGCTAAAAAAACTCCACAATCAAGGTCTTATAGTCGGTCGGAAGGAGGCTGCGACTTCGGGTGGGATGGAATACGTGTATGAAGCGATAAAATAATCTGTTAAAACTCCTTGTGTTTAACGGAAATATCATGTTATGATGTCTTCAATAGTGGCGGAAACGCCATTTTTAAAACTATCTGATAAAATGGATTAACTTTAACAGAATAGAGCAGGAGACTGTATATGGCTACAAATCCACCGAAGGGTGACGGGCATCGTAACGGAGCAGTAATAGGTCGCTCCCAAACGAAGACCCCGTCAGGGCACTACGTGAAACGGGACGCAGATACAGGGCGTTTCATGGACGTTAAAACATCATCCAAAGCGCCTTTTAAGGGCGTCCGTAAAGAAAAGTGAGGTAATTGCTATGAGTAACGACAAATCAAACCGTCCTGAATTGTTTATTGATAATGAACGGTATGACTGGGACAAGGAAACAATCACCGGTTCGGAAATAAGGGGGCTTGCTTCTTTGCCAGATGATGTAGAGATTTACTGGAAGAATCCTGGGAATCCCGACTTTCCGGTTCTTAATGATACGGTTGTCGATTTGACCGAGCATCCGGGGCCGGATCGGTTTTCTACACAGTCTGTCGGGTCACAGGCGGGGGCATAATCATGCCCTTACTCCTTGACGAAGATTATGACGCATTAAAGGAACGTGGTGTTTCGTTTGTTGAAGACGAGGCGCAACGTTTTTTGGTGTTGCAGGGCTATAAACTCCCTGAAGGTGTTTACAGTCAAGAGTGTTGTGACATATTGATAATTATTCCCCCTAAATTTCCCCAAGCCGGAAACGATATGCTCTGGACAAATCCTCGGCTGATACGGACTGATGGGAAACCTATTCCGAAAACGGATGAGGCTGGAACTGGAAACAACAAGATGTTTGAAGGACAGGAGTTTTGCCGGTGGTCTCGGCACTGGAACCAAGGATCGTCCGTGTGGAGACCTGGAAAAGATGACATCGTAACAATACTGCGAAGAGTTGAGTGGGCTTTCAGAAACCCGGACGCCCAATGAATGCGCCCCGACTGACATTGCTTGGTTCCCAGCATGATGCTCTTATCGAGTACCTGGATGGCCACCCGGAAAATCATGAGCGGGCCGCTGTTGTGTTATTCAGTAGGCTCCATGTAAGTGTTGAGGGATTGCCTGATTCTGACCGTTATATTGCCAAGGAGGTGATATTTTTTGATGAAGCGTGGACTAACAGTTCGTCCTCCATTCATTTTGATTTTAACCTCGCCTCACTAAGGGAAATCTTTAGGAAGTGCGAGGAAGAAAGTCTCGTGTTTGGCTTTGTTCACAATCATCCACAGGGTCAGGCCATGTTTTCTGCCCAGGATGACGGGAATGAACTCACTCTTTTAGAAGCGTTAAAAAACCGCAACGGTGAGCATATAACCTTTGTTGCGATGCTTTGGGCCAATAAATGCTGGGAAGCTCGTGTGAGAACAGCAGCATCGCCGGATATTGCAGTGCCAGTAAGGCATACCCTTGTAACATCTGACCCTTTGCAGATATTCGGTTATCAGAATAGTAGTGACGATCACTCGGAAGTCCATGCGCGAGGGGCTGCCGCTTTCGGCAAACCCTTTGTCGATAAGATCAAATCTCTTCGTGTCGGTATTGTCGGAACGGGAGGGACAGGAAGTCCGCTTGCAACCTTGGGCGCGCGCGCCGGTATTGGCGAGCTGGTGTTAATCGATGATGATGAGCTTGCCTTAAGTAATCTAAATCGCGTCAGAGGGCTCGGGAAAAAAGATGTTGGAGAAAAAAAGGTACAAAAATTAAAAGCATTTATTGATGGCCTCGAGCTATCAACAAATGCTGGTGTTTTTGTGTCAAAGGTTGATGAAGACCCTTTGGCACTGGATGGACTTGCCAGTTGTGATGTCGTATTTGGGTGTACTGATGATTTCGTTGGTAGAGATGTGATGAATATTGCTCTCTATGCATATGCCCAGGTTTTGATCGATCTTGGACTGGGAGGACGCATCCTTGATGATAAAACAGGAGAGCCTGTTCTCCGCTATCATTTCGGACGTATCAGCACAATTTTACCGGAAGATGGTCAGTGTCTTTTTTGCCAGGATGTTATTTGTGAAGTATGGATTCAGACCCAGCTTGAGCGGCGGCAAAATCCAGACATAACAGAAGAAGAACTAAGGGAAAAATACCTTGAAGATGGCGGTGATGAGGCTCCGGGTGTAGGCCCCTTTACCAGTGCGACGGCAGATTTTGCGCTCGCCACCTTGTTCGACCTGATAAAACCATTTCGCCGCTTTCCCCAAGTACTTAGAAGGGATATGTATCAGGTGGATTTTGTGAAAATGGAAATAAGTAGTCACCAGTCAAAAATAAATCATGACTGCCCTTATTGCGAGCAAAAGGAGTTTCTGTTGATGAAAGAGAAATACCGGTTACAACGCCCAATGATTGGAAAGCGTGATGAATATGTTTGAAAAAATAATTAATTGGATTGCTGGATTTTTTCGGGGAAGCTTAAAGCAGCCTGACGCTGTAATCCCTCCTAGACAGTCGTTGCCACCTGTTCATTTTTCGACAATCAACATTGTCGATAAGCCTCCAAAGAATGATGAAATTGCAACAGGTAAGCTATATTGTGCGGTCTCTGTAAATAAGCCGAAATGGTCTCTTTTCAGTTGTCCATGTGGCTGTGGAGATGTTGTCACGCTGTCTTTGCAATCTATTCATAGACCTTACTGGAAACTTACGCGATTGAACTCCGGTAGGCCGACCCTTTATCCGTCTGTTTGGAGAGATAAAGGCTGTCTAAGTCATTTTTGGGTCAAAGACGGGCGGGTTTTCTGGTGTGCCGATACCGGCAGTCACCCAGATTTAAGGCAGTTAATATAAAAACTATCAGGGTTGTAGTTTTTGGCGCGCGCCTACTTCTGCCGGTGACAGACTCTTGTGAACCGAGCCTCCATTTAGGGGTTTTAGCCATCCGGCAGCGATTCTTCGAAGCTACTAGATGGATTTGAAAGGGTGTTGCCGAGCGCCTTTGTTACAGAAACGGTATCGATAAATTCCTTCTTAACGCTGATATTGGACTGGTGAACCGGTTTGATCGGTTTTATGGCTGCCTGCTTATTTAAAGAAACTGTACTTCCAGTCTTTAGCTTTTAACCAAGTTGTTATCGGCATTAAACTGTTCGCGGCAGCTCGTTTTGATAAAAACGGCCGTTATTGCGTATTTGATAGACATCAGACTATATTGCTTAGCGCGACATATTTATGCAGCACAAGCGGCTCTCTCTACGGTGTGCCAGCGGTAAGCGAATGGAGTGATTGCGGTGTTTTAGTGGCTGGATTATGGTGTCCTAGTGGTTGGTAAGCGGTTGGTAGTGGGTATTTGCCAGTTATGTCAGGGGGAATAGGCAGTTGTGAGTCAGGCATACACGAAGGAAAAAGTTATCCAGCTTTGCCGTAATTTACTGAAAACGGCTGAGAAGTTCGACCCTCAGGCTCAAAATTTTGATTCTGTTAAATCTGAACTGTTATCTTGGGTTCAGCAAACAGGGAGCTGGGGCTGGTTGTATAACAGACCCGCTAATCAGCTTTTGAGCGAGATGGCTGCTTTGATGGGCAAACGGCCGGTGACATGCCTTCACCTGAGACGATGAGCCAAGAAGCCTTGGATGACCAGGTGTTAGCCTCAATGTACGAAGGTGTTGAGGTAGAGCAGGATAATGAAGGCCTGCTCATGCTTATGACAATTGCTTGGCAAGGGCATAGTCGAGCTATGGATATGTTCAATCAAAGTATGGATGAGTTGTTGAGTCAGGTTGCGGCTGGAAGTGATGATGCCTTGTTTAAGGCGGTATTGGTTGACCCGGCAGTTATGGTTTCACCAGTGGTTCAGGGAAGGATCGCGCAAGGTGTGCTAATGGATGACAATGGTTTCTTTATGGCGCTTTCTAAGGCTTTAATAAAGGCCAAGCCCCGGCGACCAGTAGAAAAGTACGACCCCATTCGTTACCTGGTCGGGGTGTTGGATGAAACAGGTATATTAGATAATTTTAGTTGGGAAGATATTTACGAAATTTTTGTTGAGCATTTGAAACTCTATCCCAGCGACAGTGAAGACCCGCATTCAGGCCTGAAAAAATTGATAAATGGAATTCGTGCTCAAAGCGGGAAGTGACATTGCCATTTCAGGTTCTTCGTGAATTCTACTCTCAAGGCTAATCTAGTTTGCGTTAATACATTGTGAACGCCTACTAAGAAGTGGTCTTATGACAAGTGATCAAAAAAATATTTTACCTTTCCCCCCGCGATTGATTCGCTTGCGTGATGCCCCGCTTTATCTGGGAATGGATCGCAACAGGTTTAATCAGGAGGTGCGGCCATATTTGACGGAAATGCCTATTGGTAAGCAGGGAGTTGCGTTTGATCGACTTGAATTAGATGGCTGGGTGGAGGATTATAAGTCCCGCTGTGGGCGTTCGCAGAAACATAGAGGAGATCTACTATGTCAAAACGAATCCCAGGCCTCTACAAACGAGGCAAACAGGGCATCTGGCACATTGATAAATGCATCAAAGGATATGGCCGACTTCACGAGAGTACTGACACAAGTAACCTCAAAGAAGCGGAGCAATACCTGATTAGACGATTGGAAGAAATGCGCAAAGCGAGTGTTTATGGCATTCGGCCTGAGCGTTCTTTTCGGCAGGCGGCGACCAAGTTTTTGTTGGATTATCAACATAAACGGAGTATTGATCGTTACGCGCAATCCTTGAAGATTTTGGATACGGTCATCGGTGATTTACCGTTGCGGCAGGTTCATCAAGGGACGTTGGATAAATTTATCCAGTATCGTCGAAAGCAGGGTATGAAAGCCAATACCATTAACCGTGATTTGGCGGTGGTCAGAAGGATTTTGAATCTGGCTGCTCGATTATGGCGGGATGAATATGGTTTGACCTGGCTGCAAACTGCACCTTTGCTGCAATTGCTTGATTGTGATGATGCCCGAAAGCCATATCCCTTATCGTGGGAAGAGCAGGCGCAGTTATTTGGGCGCTTGCCGGAACATTTAAGAGATATGGTGTTATTTAAGGTCAACACAGGAACGCGAGAACAGGAAGTGACTTGTTTGAGGTGGGATTGGGAAGTATCAATTCCAGAACTGAAAACCAGTGTTTTCATAATACCGGGTGAGGGTGTTAAGAATGGTGAAGATCGATTGGTGGTTATGAATACCCAAGCGCGAGCGGTGATCAATCGTCAGCGTGGAAAACATCCAGAGCATGTATTTACCTACTCGAATGGTAAACCGGTTGATCGTATCAATACTAAGGCTTGGCGTCGGGCACGAGAGGAGGTTGGAATTCCTCAAGTGAGGGTGCATGACTTGAAGCATACCTTTGGTAGGCGGTTACGTGCTCAAGGTGTAAGTCATGAGACGAGACAGGTATTGTTAGGCCATAAAAATGGACAGATCACCACGCATTATTCTGCGGCTGAGATCGGCGAATTGCTGGAAGCGGTCGAGAAGGTGAGCTGGTCAGGCAATTCGACACCGACCTTGACGTTGCTGAGGAGTGAAAACTCCCGCAAATTCCCCGCAGTGGGAAGAAGAAAAAAGGCCTGCACCGACTAAGTCGACTGTAAGCCCTTGTTTTATATGGTAGCTATGGGCGGACTTGAACCGCCGACCCCAGCATTATGAATGCTGTGCTCTAACCAGCTGAGCTACATAGCCACAGAGTGTTGATTCGAGAAGGGCGCGAATTCTGGCGATTTTCGGGCTTTTTGTCAAGGTGAGATGGGTGTGATACGGGACTGGCCAGGGGGGTTATCGTTTACCGATAGCGACCATACCGGCCCCGCAGACGACGAGAAGCGCACCGAAAATGGTCAAGCCGCTAATCGGTTCGGCGCTTATTTTGAAACCGGGGTAGCGACTTAGTACCTGCATAAATAGCAGGGTGAACAGGGGAATGGTGGTAAGTGTGGCGGAGATTTTTGACGCTTCCCAGTGGGCCAGAGCCTCGGCAAAGCAGGCGGTACCAACCAGTGTGCTGAGTACGCAAAAACTTAGCCCGATAAGTGCTGATATGGACATACTTAGCACGGCGGACAGATCGGCTAAAGGCAGGAATACCACCACCCCCAGTGCAAAAACTACCAGTAGAATTTGTGCAGAGCTGATCTTGTCGAGCAGTGGCTTTTGTAAAATAGCGTAGGCGGCCCAGGTCACCGCTGCCAATAGCATGAGGCCCATACCAATAGCATAACTACCAAATCCATCGAACATGTCGAGGATGTGGTAAAAGAAGAAGCTAACGAGGCCGGCCATGAAGGTCAGGCAACCTAGCCATTGGCGTGTGGAGAATTGTTCGCCAAACAGGAACACACCTGATAACAACAACATCATGGTGCCTGCCTGGATCAATACCTGTGCGCCGCTGGGAGTGATGTGTCCAAGGGCGAAGGCAAAGAAGATGTAGTTGCCAATCAGTAGAAAGGAGGCGATGAGGACGCGCTTGAGCAAAGGGCGTTGTGCCCCGCGCCAGAGGCTGGGTAGTTGGCGTCGTCGCAGGAGAAACATCCACAGGATGACAGATGGCAAAGAAAAGCGGTAAAAATTAAGCGTATAGGGGTCGGTTTCTAACAACACTGATTTGGCTGCGATGGGGAATATCCCCCACAATACGCAGACGGTTAAGGTCAGCACGAAACCGTAGGTCGATCGCCCGCTGAGGGTGTGTGCGGTCATACATTGAAACGGAAGTGAATGACATCGCCATCGGCTACCACGTAATCTTTGCCTTCGAGGCGCCATTTTCCGGCGTCCCTGGCTCCGGCCTCCCCGTTGCAGGCGATAAAATCATCATAGCTGATGATTTCGGCACGAATAAAACCTTTTTCAAAGTCAGTATGAATCTTGCCAGCCGCCTGAGGTGCGGTGGCGCCGATAGGGATGGTCCAGGCGCGAACTTCTTTCACCCCTGCAGTAAAATATGTATGCAGGCTGAGCAGATTGTAACCGGACCAGATTACCCGGTTTAGGCCGGGTTCATCCATGTCCATGTCGGCGAGAAACTCGGCTTTGTCTTCGTCGTCTAATTCGGCGATCTCAGCTTCGAGCTTGTTACAGATGGGTACAACCTGGGCGCCCTCAGCCACCGCTAGTTCTTCAATGGCGCTAAGGTGGGGATTATTAGTAAAGCCATCTTCGGCGACATTGGCGATATAAAGCGTTGGCTTAAGTGTCAGTAAATTTAATTCCCGTAATAGCGCTAACTGGTCATCACTCAGATCCATCGAACGTAATGGTTTGGCTTCGTTTAGGTGAGGCAGGATGTTTTCCAGCAAAGCAATCAGGGCAATCGCTTCTTTGTCGTTACCCTTGGCGGCCCGGGCGGCCTTTTGATGGGCTTTTTCAACGGTATCCAGATCGGCGAGGGCCAGTTCGGTATTAATGATTTCAATGTCTGCTATGGGGTCTATCTGGTTAGCAACGTGAATAACGTTTTCATCTTCAAAACAACGTACCACATGGGCAATGGCGTCGGTTTCTCTGATAGTCGCCAGAAATTTATTGCCCAGACCTTCGCCTTTTGACGCGCCTTCCACCAGGCCCGCGATATCAACGAACTCCATGGTGGTGGGAATGATGTTTTCAGGTTGCACGATGATGGCTAAGGCATCCTGACGAGGGTCTGGCACCGGCACGATACCGGTGTTGGGTTCAATGGTGCAGAAAGGAAAGTTTTCTGCATCGATGCCCGCCTTGGTAAGCGCATTGAACAGGGTTGATTTGCCAACGTTGGGCAAGCCGACAATACCGCATTTAAAACCCATTTGTTCCTCGTTTATCTGTGGTTTTCAGGTTTGAACTTATGTTTACTGGTTTGAACTCAGTTGCTATGAAGCTTTGTCATTGCGGCATTCCAGCGACCCGAGACTGCCAGTGGTAATGCGTCCAGGGCTTCATCAATACTGGCTTGAATCAGTGCCTGTTCATTTTGCGGGGCACGACGTAGTACATAGTCAACGACATCGCTAGCGTGACCAGGATGGCCGATACCGATGCGCAGGCGGGCGAAATCCCTGTTGTTGGCCAGCGCTTTGATGATATCGCGAAGCCCGTTGTGACCGCCGTGGCCACCACCTTTTTTCAGCCGACTAATGCCTGGACTGAGGTCGAGTTCATCGTGAGCGACCAGTATTTCCGCTGCCGGAATATTATAAAACCCGGCCATAGCTCCAACTGCCTGACCACTCAGGTTCATGAACGTGTTGGGGATTAGCAGCCGCGTATCCTGACCGTCAATAGATATCCGTGCAGTGGCGCCAAAAAATTTATCCTGGGTTTGCAGGCTCGCGTTATATTTGTGCGCCACTTCGGCAACAAAATAAGCGCCGGCATTATGGCGGCTATGCTCATATTCGGGACCAGGATTACCCAGCCCCACAATGAGTTTTACCGCAATGTCCAAGCAAATTCCCTCGGGCTTTGAAAGAGGAAGTTATTCCTCTTCGCCAGCTTCGTCATCGCCACCTTGTTCAGGTGTCTCGGCATCAGCTTCAGCCTCATCAACCCCAACATCATCAAGTACTTCTTCTTCCTTCCTCTTGTTAACCGTAGCAACAGGCAAGTCATGGCCTTCACCATGTTGCAAGGCAACACTTTCCACGCCGTCAGGAATAGCAAGGTCGGATATATGAATTATGTGGCCGATACTAACTTCCAGCATATCGATTTCGATATACTCAGGCAGATCGCCAGGCAGACATTCGATTTCGAGATCGGTCATGCTGCGGGCAATGATGCCGCCTTCGATTTTTACGCCGACACAGGCTTCTTCATTAATAAAATGCAGCGGTACGCGTGTAGTAAGCTTCTGGGTTTTGCTCACGCGCAGAAAGTCTACGTGCAGAATGATGGGTCTGGCCGGGTGGCGCTGCACATCTTTTAGAATCACATCTTCGCTTTTATCATCGATATTCAACGTCAAAATATGCGAATAAAAGGCTTCATTATTCAGCGCGTGGCTCAATTCATTGTGTGTAAGCGCGATTTTTTGGGGTGCATTTTTGCCGCCATAAACGATGGCAGGCACTTCGTTGGCCAGACGACGCAGGCGGCGGCTCGCACCTTTCCCTACTTCGTTCCGGTTTTTGGCATTGAGTACAAAATCGACCATTGCCTTAACTCCTTAGTTAGAACCGCGATAATTTTTGCGACCAAATTAACGGCGGTATTAATGTTTAGCCATGGCAGCATGCCGTGACTGGTTTATCCATGCATGTTTGATTTGATAATGCTGATTCAACAGAGTTGATAAAGCAATGTTGGTAAAGGCAGCGTTAATCGAACATCGCACTGATGGATTCTTCATTGCTGACCCGGCGAATGGCCTCGGCGAGCATTTGACCGAGCGACAGGTGGCGTATCTTGTCGCAGTCCGTAGCTTCTTTGCTGAGTGGGATACTATTAGTGACAACCAGGGTATCCAGCTCGGAATTGGTCAGGTTATCAATCGCAGTGCCGGACAACACTGGATGAGTGCAATAGGCGACTACCTGTTTGGCCCCCTGTTCTTTCAAAGCATCGGCGGCTTTGCACAATGTGCCAGCCGTATCGACAATATCGTCCACCAGCAGACAGGTGCGTCCGGCCACATCGCCAATAATATTCATTACCTGGGCCTGGTTGGCCTCGGGTCGGCGTTTGTCGATGATAGCCAGGTCTGTATTCAGTTGCTTGGCGACGGCGCGTGCCCGTACAACACCGCCAATATCCGGGGACACTACGATGAGATCCTGGTAATTTTGTTGTTTGATATCGTTGAGCAGTACCGGTGCGCCGTAAACGTTTTCAACCGCGCAGTCGAAGAAGCCCTGGATTTGTTCCGAGTGCAGGTCAACAGTGAGCACGCGGGTGACACCGACATTATTGATCATATCAGCCACCACTTTGGCGCTGATCGGTACCCGGATTGAACGTACCCGGCGATCCTGTCGAGCATAACCGAAGTAGGGTACTACTGCGGTAATTCTGCCCGCCGAAGCACGGCGCAGCGCGTCGATCATCAACACCAGTTCCATAAGGTTTTTGTTGGTTGGCGCGCAGGTGGATTGCAGTATAAAGACGTCGCGACCGCGCACATTATCTTTAATTTCTACGTTTATTTCGCCATCCGAAAATTGCGATACTACTGACTGACCAACAGTAATCCTCATGAAACTGGCGATTTCAGAGGCCAGTTCCGGATTTGAATTACCGGTAAAGAGCATTAGGTTGGCCATGACGGTGTCCTGGTTTCGGCGGTTGCGCTCAGTAATCGTGGTTATGAAGAATGGCTGGGGCGGGAGGATTCGAACCTCCGAGTGACGGGATCAAAACCCGTTGCCTTAACCACTTGGCCACGCCCCAATTGTATGTGCTAGCAGTTTTATCTGTCTGCGTTTGATAGCTTTTTGCGTTACTGGCAGTAGGCGGGGGATTTATTGACACCCCGTGCTATAAAGCCACGCCACTGCTCAGGTTTTTCTGCGAGAACTGCGGCTGCCTGGGCCTGATCAGTAAAGCTGGCGAATACACAGGAGCCGGTACCGGTCATCTGCGCAGCCGCATATTTGCTCAACCAGAGCCTAACGGCTTTGACCTCGGGATAGCGTTTTTCAACGACTATCTGACAGCTATTATCAGCACCGTGCTCGCGAAAGGCGCGTATTGTGATGGGAGGTGCGTTTCTTGTCAATTCCTCATCGTTGAATATTGCTGCGGTTGATACCTGACAATTGGGAGCCAGCACCAGGTACCACAGGTCGGGCATTTTTACAGCGCTGAGCACATCCCCAATCCCATCCGCCCAGGCCGTGTGCCCGTAAACAAAAATGGGTACGTCGGCACCAAGTTTTACGCCGATTTTCGCCAGGTCATCTCTGTTGTACCCGAGCTTCCAGAGCTTGTTAAGGCCGATCAATGTGGTGGCAGCATCGCTACTACCGCCGCCCAACCCTCCGCCCAGCGGCAAACGTTTGAGCAGCGAGATATTTGCGCCCTGTTGACAGCTTGATTGACGCTGCAGCTGCTGTGCAGCCAGTGTGACGAGATTGGTTTGCGGGTCGAACTGCTCATTATATGTAGTCACGGTAATGGTCTTATCTGCCCGTGCTTCAAAGGTTAGTTCATCACTGTAGTCGAGCAGTTGAAACAATGTCTGTATATCGTGGTAGCCATCAGCACGCCTACCGATAACGTGCAGAAATAAATTGAGTTTGGCTGGTGCGGGGAGTTGCAGCATTAGAATGTCGGAAAGTTAATGTCCAGGCAAGATAAAGCTATTGTACGGATTAGAACCACAGGTTACCTCCTGACAGACTGTAGAAAACCAGTTTTTCCATGTGTTTGTCAGGTAAGCATACTATCCGTTAGTCGGTCATTGTAAGTTAGGGGCCGTAAGTTTAGGAGGATTGTAAGTCAGTATCAAAAAGGAGGTTGGCTAGTAGAGAAGTCATGTTCTTTGATCAGTAGTGTAAAGCGCAACTCTCTTTGGGTGGCGATTAACTTGCCGGGTAGCTTGCCTGCCTCGGTGTCCTGGTATCTGCTTAGTTTCAAATCCCAGCCGGTTTGGTGAAATGCTGCCAGTAGGCCCTCTCCATTGAATTTTTGAGCTTTTACTTGCGAGCCGGGGGCGGGAATACCGCGTACCCAGTAAGGGAGTTCGTCTATGGGTAAGTCCCAGCCAAATAATTTGCTCGACAAAGCGCTTGCTGAATGGGCTGAAATATCAGCGGCATCAGCTTGTCGGAGTGTTGCGGTATCTTTGTTTCCGAAGATCTGTACGCTGCCCGCCCCAAAAGGACCACTGAGCAGCAGCCGATAGCTGTAATCTTGTTGTTGCCAGTTAAGCCAGGCACTGCCACCGTCTGAGACACTTTTATAGCCAATCTTGGCCTTAATATGCCACTGTGTAATGGCTTGCATCCGTGCCTGGTGAGCAGGCCACGAGGGCCCAGGGCGATCGCTTAGCTCGGTGCGCACTGCTTGTTGACTGCAGGCGCTAAGCAGGACCTGGATGCATATTAAGCTGGCAATAAGATATAGCGCTTTTCGCTTGGTTTTTAACAGAAGGCTAAGCGGCGCAGATGTATTGCATATCCGGGAGAAATAAGTCCAGGTGAGGACCCGAGGCCATAAGCCCGACACTCAGAGTTCCACCTCGAAGCGGTTCAGGGTATCGAGAAGATATTCACTGTTGGGGTCGAGCTCCAGTGCGTTTCGCCAAACGCTCATGGCTTCATCTTTCTCTCCGCTTATCCACAAAACCTCACCCAGGTGGGTAGCCACTTCGGGATCGGGCATGGTGTTAAACGCCTCTCTTAAACGAACCAGAGCTTCTTCATTATTGCCAAGGCGGTATAAAACCCAGCCCATGCTGTCAATGATTGCCGGATCGTCCGGCTTGATAGCCAGTGCCTGGCTAACCAGTACCAGGGCTTCGTCATAGCGATCAGTGTGGTTTGCCAGTGAATAGCCGAGTGCGTTTAATGCCGAGACGTTGTCGGCGTCCTGGTTTAATATCGTGCGTAGGTCCTGCTCCATACTGGCGATGTCATTGAGTTTTTCGCTAACCAGTGAGCGTGTGTACAGTAAATCAAAATTTTCAGGATATTCTACGAGACTTTCTGACAGTAAAGTATATGCACTGTGGTAGCGTTCCACCTCCACGAGTAGCTCGGATTCCATGCGGTAAAATGGCACTACTAATTCGGGATGCTCTAGGCGAAGTCGGTGCAGGTATAGTCGTGCTTCGGTGATCTGGCCACTATCGCTCATGAGTTGTGTCAAGCGTGCCGTGGCGGGTAGCAGATTTCGGCCTTCGCCCACCAGGGTGTAATGGGATATTGCTTCGGCGGTGTGGCCATCCTCTTCGGCCATGATCGCCAGTTGATAATGGGCGTCAGCAACCCGTCGGTTGAGCGTAATCATTTCGTGAAAAGTCTGGCTCGCTTCATCCCGTAAGCCCAGCTGTTTATTGAGCAGGGCGAAGGTGAACTGCAGATCTACATCATCTGGATGGTCTGCTACCAGCTGAGTCATTTTTCGCTGGGCCTCAGCAAGGTCCGTTTCCGCCACAAACCGAATCAACTGGAGGTGGAGCTTTTTACTTTGGGGGTTGCGGTCAATGCCCTGATCAAGGATGGCTATAGCGCTTTTATGCTCGCCATGTTGATACAACATCTGCGCGATAGCCAGACGGGCACTTTCATTGTCTGGCTCCAGTTGTAGTAATTTTTTACCTGTTTTTAATGCCTGCTTAATATCGTTCTGCTGGCTTTCCAGTTGCATTTTTCCGAGCAGGATGTTGCGATTATCGGGATAGGTGCGTTCTAGTAGAGTATATTCCCCCAACAACAGTTTGCGCCTGTCAAAGCTAATTTTTCTGGCGAATCCGGGCAGCACGACTAGAGGCTCGCCATCACCCTGTTGCAATATAAGTTTTGCATATTTAAAAGCGTTTTCCACATCGCCATCGCGAGTCAGGTAATAAAAAGCCAACTTGCGTGCCTCAATACTTTCCGGATCGACTTCTATCCACAAATCGCTCAATTCCTGTAGCGCAGCTGTTTTGCGGGCAAACGAGGCCGTGCGCACGGCTCTTTCTATGACATTGGGGTCGCGTGTGATCTGTGCCTGCTCTATATATTTATCCACTGCCAGTTGAACATCGCCTCGCATACCAGCGAATTCAGCTACGAGTAGTTGGTAAAATGTTTGAGTTGGAAAGGGCCGAACGGGATAATCAACCGGTGGGTCGGCAGGATCAGCGTTGTTCAGATCAGTATTGTTAGCATTTACACTATCGTCGTCTGTTTGCAAGTGGGGGCTTGAGTGACGGGCACCCACAGGCTGACTGTCCATAGTCGAAGTCTGCTCGATTTGCTGCGTTCCACAGCCCGTCATTGCTAACAGACTCGCTAGCAGCAGACTTGACAGCTGGGTTTGTATACGCATGTTAAAATACTCCTGGGTTAACAGGATCTGTTACCGAATTTAATATTGAGTCTATTGTAGCAAGTATAGTTAAGACAGTTTTGTGCTCCTTAGTTTCATTGGGGGGTCAAAAACAGTGAGCACTGGTCGCCTATGGCGCTTATAGCATTGGGAATCAATCATCGCACAGCCGCGCTGGAAACTCGCGAACGGGTGGCGTTTGCCCCCGAGTTAATGACGACGGCTTTACAGGATGGTCTGGCCGGCGTTGGCGGTGAAGATTTTGCCATTCTGTCCACATGTAACCGTACGGAGCTTTATGCCAGTGGTGATCTACAGTCAGACACCACTATGTTGGAGTGGTTGGCCAAAGAGCGAGGTTTGGAGCTCAGTGATTTTGAGGCAAGCTGTTATACCTATCGAGATGATGCAGCGGTGCGTCATATGATGAAAGTTGCCAGTGGCCTTGATTCGATGGTGCTCGGTGAACCACAAATTCTGGGCCAGATGAAATCTGCATTCGCAGTGGCACAAAAAGCGGGCACAGTGACCGGACATCTGCAGCAGGTATTTCAACAGGTATTTGCTACCGCTAAACGAGTGCGTACCGAAACTGCTATTGGCGAAAACCCGGTATCGGTGGCTTATGCTGCGGTGAGCTTGGCTCAGCAGATATTTGCACACTTGAAAGATGTGCACGCGTTATTGATTGGTGCTGGCGAAACAGTAGAGTTGCTGGCTCGGCACTTGCGTGAGCAGGGGGTAGGCCAGATTACAGTTGCCAATCGAACCTTGTCTCACGCTCAGGAGATGGCCGAAATATTTTCTGCTGATGCTATATTGCTGTCCGATATTCATGATCGGCTACATGAAGCCGATGTCGTAATCTCTTCTACTGCCAGTCAATTACCGGTACTTGGCAAGGGCGCGGTGGAATCGGCGCTCAAAAAGCGTAAACATAAACCGATGTTCATGGTAGATATTGCCGTGCCCAGAGATATAGAGCCAGAGGTGGGGCAGCTCGATGACATCTATTTATATACCGTCGATGATCTAAAATCGGTGATTGAAGTGAACAGGCGTCAGCGTGAGGATGCCGCTAATCAGGCGGAAACCATTATTAACGAGGGTGTTATAAGCTGGCAAAAACAATTGCGAGGTCAGGATGTAGCGGGTACGATTCGCGCGTTTCGCGGCACTGTCGGCGCAGTACGTGATGCGGAACTGGGTAAAGCGCTGGTGGCATTAAACCAGGGCCAGGCACCTGAGCAGGTGCTTCGCCAGCTCGCTCATGGTCTCACTAATAAGCTGCTGCACACGCCAACCACACGGCTTAAAAAGGCAGGTGAACTTGGCCATCACCAACGTATTCGCTGGACCCACGAGCTGTTTGGTTTGCCTGATCCAGTTGATGAACTCTCTGAAAATGCTGCCGATACTGACGAACAGGATGACCAATGAAAGCGTCGTTACTTGAAAAACTTGATCATCTCACCGAACGATACGACGAAGTCGGACACTTGCTCAGCGACGCAGAAGTAATTGCCGAGCAAAATCGTTTTCGTACGCTGTCGATGGAGTATGCCGAGCTGGGGCCGGTCGCCCTTGCTTACCAGCGCTTTGAGCAGGTGTCCGGTGATGTTGAAGAAGCACGCACTATGCTCAAGGACGATGATGCTGAGATGCGCGAAATGGCCGCACAGGAGATCAATCAGGGTGAAGCGGATCTGGCTGATCTTGAGCAAACCTTGCAAACGCTACTGCTGCCAAAAGATCCCCATGACAAAAGCAATGTCTTTCTGGAAATCCGTGCCGGTACTGGCGGAGACGAAGCGGCGATATTTTCTGGTGACCTGTTTCGCATGTACTCTCGCTACGCTGACTCCCAACGCTGGAAAGTGGAACTTATCAGCGAGCGCCTGGGTGAGCACGGTGGCTACAAGGAAATTATTGTCCGTATTGTGGGCAACCAGGTATATTCTCGGCTAAAATTTGAGTCGGGCGCTCACCGCGTACAACGAGTGCCAGAAACGGAATCCCAGGGGCGGGTGCATACGTCGGCCTGCACCGTAGCGATTTTGCCCGAAGCAGATGCAGTCGAAGGCATTGACATCAATAAAGCAGATTTGCGCGTTGATACCTATCGGGCATCGGGGGCCGGCGGACAGCACGTCAATAAAACCGATTCCGCTGTTCGCCTCACCCATTTGCCCACCGGTACCGTGGTGGAATGCCAGGATGAGCGTTCGCAACACAAAAACAAGGCCAAGGCGATGGCGCTATTGCAGGCGCGTATTCTCAATAGTATGCAGGAACAACAATCTCAGGAGCAATCCGACCTGCGCCGCAATCTGGTGGGCAGCGGTGACCGCTCTGAGCGTATCCGCACCTATAATTTCCCCCAGGGTCGCGTGACAGATCACCGTATTAATCTGACCCTGTATAAAATTGACGAAATCATGCAGGGCGATCTCAATCAGGTCATCCAGCCCCTGGTCACCGAGCACCAAACTGAACAATTGGCTGCCCTGGCAGAATAAATGTCAGCCAGCAGGGTGAGCATCGCCGCGCTGCTAAAGCAGGCTGCAAGGCTGCAAGGTATAAGCGATACGCCCCGTCTGGATACTGAGATTCTGCTTGGCCATGTGCTCAATAAACCGCGCAGTTATCTGTATACATGGCCGGAGCAGGAACTGGAGCCGAGTCTACAGCATGCCTTCGAGCAATTATTGCTCCGTCGTCAAAAGGGCGAACCGGTTGCCTACCTGACTGGCACAAAAGAATTCTGGTCGCTGTCACTGCAGGTAAATGCCAGCACTTTGATACCCCGACCGGAGACTGAATTACTTGTTGAAACGGCATTGGCAGTGATTGATAAAACTGATGCCTGTGTACTTGATCTCGGTACTGGCACTGGAGCCATAGCGCTGGCGCTGGCCAGTGAACGGCCCGGTTGGCAAATACTTGCTGTGGATCTTATGGCGGATGCCCTCAGGCTGGTTGAAAAAAACCGTCAGCAGCTTGCCCTTAACAATGTGTCGCTTATACAAAGTGACTGGTTTGAGAGTATTCCCGATCGGGAATTTGATTTAGTAGTGAGTAATCCGCCTTACATCGAACCTCACGACCCACACCTGGACAGGGGCGATGTCCGTTTTGAGCCAGCATCGGCGCTGGTGGCAGAAGATCACGGCCTGGCCGACATAAAAATAATAATAGCTAAGGCAGGTCGGCATTTAACCAAAAATGCCTGGCTATTGCTTGAGCATGGCTTCCAGCAACGGGATGCAGTGAGAGACTTGCTGGTATCGGCGGGTTTTAGGCAGGTCAGTACTCGGGTCGATATCAATGGACAGGAGCGCTTGTCCATGGGCTGTATGTCATAGCTGTAGGCAATAAGTACAGGAGCGGCAAAGGTGAGATTTGAACGGTATATAGGTATTGACTATTCCGGCGCCCAGGCGCCGGAAAGTCGCCTCAGGGCATTGCAGGTGTATGAGGTAAATGATGCCAATATGTCGCCAGACATATCAGCACAGATACCGCGTGGTGAACCACAAAAAGTAAGGCCTCCCACTCCGGGAACTAAAAACTGGTCGCGGCGTGAAGTCACCCAGTTCTGTCAACAGGCGCTACAGGGTGAGCAAGCGGTTATTATTGGTGTCGATCATAATTTTTCGTTGCCAATCAGCTATATGGAGCGTTACGGACTTAATAACTGGGATGTGTTTTTACGCGATTTTATGCGCCACTGGCCCACTCATGAAGACTATACCTATGTTGACTTTCTGCGCGACGATAATCCGCGTACCGGTGATTCTTCTGAATTGAGATTGTGTGAAAAGTGGACAGCAACAGCGAAGAGCGCTTTTCAATTCGATATGCAGGGCTCTGTCGCTAAATCGACTCATGCTGGTTTGCCCTGGTTATTGTGGTTGAGACAGGTGACCACTGCACATGTGCA
>QNFP01000028.1 GCA_003645535.1 Gammaproteobacteria bacterium
AATACCTTGAGCATCATCGCAACCCTTCGAATAAGGACGATGGGAATATGATTCTTGAATAGCAGAATTTGGGACTTTCAGTCCAGCCGCAACCTATGCACTTTCAGTGCATAGTGGTTGAGTTGCTAATCTAAATCTGCTGTATCGCAATTATGAACTCGCTCGGGAGGGCATTTTTGATCAGACCGAATGGCAGGGCAGTGTTGAAATACTGGCACCCTATTTTATCGGCAATAAGTTTGGGCGGATATGGTGGCGGGAAGATGGCAGCTTGTTCTTCAGTCCCGAGTTTGTTGCTTTTGTAAATAAACAGCTGGAGGACCCGGAGGCAATGGACATGCAGGCCTACTAGCTGCGCATTCGTGAGCAGTTAAGCGAACCAAAATAGAGCTTAGCGTTCGGAATGAAGATAAAAAAGCAGGGCTAGTGCCCTGCCTTTTTTTTGTCTGAATTTTAATGTCTCGCGGATATCAGGCAACCTTCACACCCAGTTCCTTCAGACCTTCGCGATCACAGACCGGCGCACGTTTGGTGCCGGGTGCCAATTTGACCGAACCGGGTTCGCGCTGGAAAGAATCTGTCAGACCAATTTCTTCAGCATACTCGCGAATAACGGGCCACACTTCTTTGCCCAGCAACTCGATGCAGCGATTGCGTTGTTGATCGCTGGCTACCCCCTGCACATTAAAGGCGGTGAACGAACCGGGACGAATAACGCGCAGAATAGCTTTGATCTTGGGGATTACCTGTTCTGGGGTTCCGGACACGATCTGCAGGTTGGCCTGGGCGCGCTCATAAGACGCATAGAGCTTTCTCTTGACCTCATCAAAGTCCTGCTCCTCCTGCCATTTACCACTACGAGATGCCTCAAGCTTTTCTTTACTGATACCCAACCATGAACTTCCCGGTGCGGCTTGCGCCATCATGCGAATAGCGCCCCGCGAATTGTAACCGGGGGGAAATGTGTGCTCGGGGCGGCTAAAGCCATTTTGGCCGCCGCCGAAAGAATAGCCCCGGCCAATGTCCTGAGCTTCTGCTTCAGACTCTGAGACAAACAAAGGTAGTAGATAGCCAAAATTCTCTGGTCCAGCCTGATAACCTAGCTCAGCAGCTTTATCCGCGTACATATCCCAGAGATCACAGGTTGCACCCAATGCTGAGCCCAGACCAAGATAGGGGTAGCGTTTTTCGGCACACCAGAGTACGGTTTCTGGCGATAGCACACCGGGAATCCACTGCTGGGGCATTTCCTGATAAGGCCGAACCCATGGGTTCACATGGCGATAGTGGAAATGTTTGCCTTCATAGCGCCAGGGCCCATCTTTGGTCCAGCAGTCCATAATAAATTGATGGGCCTCGTTAAACATTTCACGGTTATACGCCGGATTGGCGTTGTTGAAAAACTGCTCACTACCGGCACCACGAACCCAGCCGGCTACCAGGCGACCGCGGGAAATGGTGTCGATGGTGGCGAGTTCTTCGGCGAGGCGCAGCGGGTGCTTAACGCCTGGTAACATATTGCCGACCAGAATGATTTTCGCCTTGCTGGTGATACGGGCGAGTATGGCTGCTTCGGTATTGATGACATTACCCATGCAATAGGGGTTGCCGTGGTGTTCGTTGAGTGCGAGGCCATCAAACCCGACTTCTTCTGCAAGACAATATTCATCAAGGAACTGGTTATAGTCATCAGCGCCTTTCAGGTGGTTGTAATGTTTGTTAGATACGCCGAAGAAAGCTTTGTTTTCCAGAACGATATCTTCATCGAGATGTCGATAAGGTCGCTCCGTAAAGTATGCAAGTTTCATGGGGTTTATCCTCTGATTAAATTAATGTCAGGCCGATCATGTTGATAAGTGCGCACATCCCCACTTGGCATCTGCGCAACGAAAAAAGCTGAATGGTTGAGATTACAACAATATTGTTTGGAGAGTAAATGTACTTTGCTGAGCTGTGACTTAAAAATCCACCTGGCTGATGTAAATCATTTTGGCATTACAGGCCGGTAGTACGGGCCTTAATGACAAGGGAGCGGTAGCGGTTAGCTGCATTCGTATCCTGTAGCGGGCCGATTCGTGTTCTTAACACACGTTGTTGCCCTCCTTTCAGGATACCTTTGACTTCGATATAACTGGCAGGCCCGGTGACAGAGGAGCCGATGAATTCGCTGATCTGTACAACCATACCGCTTACATCGTTAGCGCTCTTGTTGTGCATATGTAATTGCAAGTAGCCATCTTCGGTTATGGTCAGGCCAGTGGAAATGTAGTGGTTGGGGGCTGCGGCGATTTCGAGGCTTGCGAGCTTGTCTTTGGCCTGCCTGCCGACCTCCCCTACAGTCGCCGCCGCCTCGCGGTAATAAGTAATAGCAGCCTGGTTGTCGCCTTTTGCTGCGGCAATGTCACCGAGATACAGGCTGGAAATCGGCGTGGGTAATAACTGGCGGCTTTTGATCAGGTCGCGCTCGGCCGCGACCATTTTATTTTGTTCGAAATTTTGTATGCCCAGAGCGAGGTGGTGGCTGAAATAGTCCGGGTTTTTGCTGATAGCAGTTGAAAAGGCCTGGGTGGCCTTGCTTTGCTTGCCAAGCATTTTCCAGGCATGGCCGCGTAATTCCCAGAACCGGCCTTCCCGTGGTTGTAAGCTAATTGCCTCATCGAGATGATTTAGGGCCTTGCGCGGGGCTTTTTCAAGTAAGGCCTTCATTGCATTGTTCTGGGCCTCGTAGGCAGGCTGATCGTGCTTGATGCGTGAGATTTGTTTGGCGAAATGTTCGCGATTCTGCAGACCACTGGCGGGATAGGTACGGGCTTTGGCTAAATTGGCGGTAACACGCTCCTGCGAGGGAGGATGGCTGGCAAATAATGCGGACATAAAATCCTGTTGCTTGCCCCTGGCAAGCTCGACGAACTTTTCCTGTAGTTTGACGGCCCCGAAGGGGTCGTAGCCAGCACGCACCATATAGTCCATGCCATAGGCATCGGATTCGAGTTCAGCTGACCTGCCGTAGTGGGCCATCCATGCGGATGTGCCTAATTGCGCAGCAAGGCCACCTAATTCGTTCTGACCACTTGCGGCACCGAGAACCTGTAAACCAATACCGGCCAACATGCCTCGCGTCATTTGCGATGCGCTGTGGCGGGCCGCAGCATGGACTATTTCATGGGCCAATACTGCAGCTAATTGTGATTCGTCCTCGAGAAGGATCAGCAAGCCCCTGTTTACAGCGATCTTGCCGCCAGGCAGTGCCCAGGCATTAGGAACTGAGTTGTTTAGCACGACAAATTCAT
This sequence comes from Gammaproteobacteria bacterium, assembly GCA_003645535.1. Classification (GTDB taxonomy): domain Bacteria; phylum Pseudomonadota; class Gammaproteobacteria; order Pseudomonadales; family Porticoccaceae; genus HB2-32-21. The sequence continues at coordinate 3,291 of QNFP01000028.1, forward strand.
AGGGCAACTGTGAGCGATCACTGACTCGCGCAAGTTTTTGGCCAACCTCATTAATATAGGTTTGGACCCCTGGGTCAATATAATAGCGCCCACCCTGGGATTGTTGTGCCGGTAGATACTGTTTGGCGCCTATGGCAACTTCCTGCTGCGGAGAAACCAGAGAAAACTGCTGTTCGCCAGTGACGGGATTTACTGCACAGCCTGCTAGCAGGGTAACGAATGCCAAAAGGGCCAGCGAACGCAATATTAGCTTCAAATCAGAGTTCCTTTTTCGTAGTGGGAGCATGGGTATAATAGTCTGCAACTCTAGCGCGGTTAAGCCGAGGGATTACAGATAATGTTAATGGTTATTTCTCCTGCAAAAAAACTGGATTTCGATTCCTCGTTTACTATTAAACCCTTCAGCGACGCCGACTTTCTGGAGGATGCTGAAGAATTGATCGGCCAGTTGCGCGAACTGACCCCGCCCGGGGTCTCGGAATTGATGAAAATCAGCGATAAGCTAGGTGACCTCAATTTTGGCCGTTACCTCAACTGGGACAAAAATCTTACTCTCGATAATGCAAGACAGGCGCTATTGGCGTTTAAGGGCGATGTCTATATTGGCATTGATGCCGACTCAATGACGGAGAAGGATCTGCAGTGGGCACAGGATCGATTGAGAATACTATCCGGCTTATATGGGCTACTGCGCCCGCTTGACCTGATCAAACCTTACCGCCTGGAAATGGGTACTCGCTTTGCCAATCATCGAGGCAAAGATTTATACGAATTTTGGGGGAGCAAAATTACTGATTCACTGAACAAAGCTCTGGCTTCCGAGTCACATCCCACGGTAGTTAATCTGGCCTCAAATGAGTACTTTAAATCGATTAACATTAAAGGGCTGAATGCCGAAGTGATTACACCAGTGTTTAAAGACTGGAAAGGCGAAAAATATAAAATTATCAGCTTTTATGCAAAAAAAGCCCGCGGCCTGATGGTTGGCTATGCGATCCGCAAGCGTATAGAGGATGTTGAAAAGCTCAAACAGTTTGATGGCGAGGGTTATTGCTATAACCCAGCCATGTCTTCTGCGCGAGAGTGGGTATTCACTCGCGACCCTCAGGATGTTTGATTAGCGAAGCACTAGCGTATGAAATTACCAAGTTCTCCATCCTGTGAAAACAACAAGCGAGTTATCCTGGCGATATTGCATCGGGCTTTTGGTTCCTGTCAGTCTGTTCTTGAAATTGGCAGTGGCACGGGTCAGCACGCGGTGTATTTTGGGCCTCGGCTTGCTCCGGCCATCTGGCAAACCAGTGATTTAATCGAAAATCATTCAGGCATTAATGCCTGGCGCGCTGCCTTCCCAGCTGACAACGTACGTCCACCTCTGACGCTTGATGTTGATGCTTCAGAATGGCCGCTAACGCAGCCGGTAGATGCTGTGTTCACTGCAAATACCTGCCATATCATGGCCTGGTCCAGTGTTGAGAATATGTTTTCCCAGCTTGGTAATATCCTTGCGCTAGGCGGGGTATTAGCTATTTACGGCCCTTTTAATTATGACCAGCAATATACATCACCCAGCAATGCCCGCTTTGATAGCTGGCTAAAGGAGCGCGGCCCTCATCAGGGCATTCGGGATTTTGAGGCTATTGATGCGTTGGCTAACGAAGCAGGTATGAGCTTGAGCGAAGATAACGCCATGCCGGCGAATAACCGATTGCTGGTGTGGCATAAAATCTAATCAGCGCCGGGCTTATTGACTAGAATTAAGACAAAATTACTAGCGAACTATTTTTGTAAATTTTGAGCCTTCCAGATTTAAATTAAACATTAGGCCCTCGTTGGAAAAAATAAACCCGATGATGGGTTGTTGGGCTGTATTCGTATCAATAGCCTCACCTGCGCCCAGTGTGGCGATAGCGACGCTGCCATCTACGCCCGCTTCCCAGCCGTCACTGTTGCGAAATTTGCCAAGCGATTCATCAGTCATAAACAAGATGATTTGTGCCTTACGCTGAGCTCCTAGCTGAAAGCCAATCGAAGCGGCGGCTGTGCTGTAATAGGCGACATTTTGGCCACCTATGCGCAGCGCACCCTCGCCGTATTCGCCGCCAATGCCGAAGCCAGCCTTATATATTTTGGGGAATACCAACATGCCGCGTGATCTGGCGGCGAGTTTTGCTCCTGCAGGAGAGTGTTGTCTAAACTCGTTCAGCGTTTCTTCAACATAGACGTCGATTTCCTGCTTGCTGGCTGCCTGTGCGGATGTATTAACGAGCAACACCAGCAGGACAATCAGTGAAGTCAGCGTTTTCATAGGCTTACTCGGTGTTGGCCGTCCCGGTGAGTTTGTGTTGAGGCTGTTCGCTGTGAACGTTGGCAATTATATCCTGTTTATAAGGCAGTACGGACTGAACACCGGCTATATACCGGCTATTGTCGAGCTGTTCCTGGTCGATAAACCGGCCAATAGCTTCGGCAAAACCAGGGTGTTTGATCCAGTGTAAGGAGTGGGTCTCAACAGGCTCAAAGCCGCGTAAAATCTTGTGCTCGCCCTGAGCTCCGGCATCAAACTTTTTTAATTGATGGGCGATGGCGTAATCAATACCCTGGTAGTAACACAGTTCAAAATGTAGATATTCATATTCGCGGACGCAACCCCAGTAGCGACCATAAAGAGTATTACCATCGTGGAAATATAGAGCACAGGCAATGCGTTCGCCATTTATTGTTGCCACCGCCATTGCCAGATTTTCGGCTAGAGTTTCACCGAGACGGACAAAGAATTCGGGGGTCAGATACCCGCCGCCACCGCTGCGTTTAAGGTAGGTGTTTTGGTAGAGTCGATAAAAGAAAGCCCACAAATTGTGATCAATTTCGGCACCTTCGAGGGTTTTGATATCGATATCCTGTTCAGCAATGCGCCTTCGTTCCTTGCGCACCATTTTGCGTTTGCGGGACACAAATGTAGCCAGAAAATCATCGAAACACTGATAATCGCGATTAAACCAGTGAAACTGTACGCCACTGCGGCGCATTAGTTCTGGGTGACTAAAATTGCTCAGAGTTTGTGCGTCGGGGAACAACAGATGCCAGCTCGACGCGCCAAGCTCGTTTGCTCGGCTTAGCACCTTATCGATTAGTTGTCTGGACGTGCGTTGTTGATTGGCCTTTTCGGCAAATCTTACTTTAGGGCCGGTGACCGGACTAAAGGGAATGGCGGAGACCAGTTTTGGATAGTAATTCAGGCCATTACGTTGATAAGCGTTGGCCCAGGCCCAGTCAAAGACGTATTCACCCCAGGAGTGGTCTTTGATGTAGGTTGGCATAAATGCCAGTGTTTGGTCGCCTTCTTCAATGATGGTGTGTTCCGGCAGCCAGCCAGTATTGGGGCCGACGCTGCCGCTATCGGCAAGTGCTTGCAGAAAGGCGGCTTTGAGAAAGGGGAAGTTTGTCACCAGCTGACGATAACATTGTGCTACTGCGGCATCAAACGGTTCGGCGCTGATGGTCGAATTGACAGGTAAATGTCGAACCGTGACCGAGCTTGCTATCAATGAAAAGCTGGCCGTGATGGCGGATTAACACATGTTTGACGATAGCAAGACCCAGCCCGGTGCCGCCAGATTGCGTAGAACGACCATCATCTGGCCGATAAAAACGCTCGGTGAGTCGAGATATATGTTTAGGGTCAATGCCGCAGCCATTGTCTTTAACTGCCACAGTTGTCGTTGATTCGCCAGCATTGATGGCAATAGAAATATCACAACCATCAGGGTTGTGTTTGACGGCATTGTAGGTCAAATTTGCAAACGCACTATGTAGCTCTTTGCTATTGCCAGCAATGCTGGGAGAGCCTTCGCAGGTGCAAGATATTTGATGTTTGCCCTGGCTCAGATCCTGGGCATTTTCAATAATCGGATGAATGAGTGCACACAGCTGCACTGTCTCATCGGTTGATGCAGGTGTTGATTCGAGTCTTGATAACATCATTAAATCTTCGGTGAGCAGATTCATTCGTGTAGCTTGTTGCTCCATTTGCGCTAGCGCTTTGTTCCATACAGGAGGGAGTTCTGGCTGGTCTATGCTTTGCAGGGTTTCAATATAGCCAGTCAATACCGTTAATGGTGTTCTAAGTTCATGGGAGATATTGGCGACGAAGTCCTTGCGGGTGTCCTCCAGATTGCGCACCCGTGTCACGTCCTGGACGACCAGAGCGAGCTCATCATCGCCAAATATTCTCGCCGAGAATTGCAAAATGCGCTGCTCATTCCCCGAGGTCGGGCATTCTAGTGGCAAATCAAACTTGCCGCCCTGTATAAAGCTGACAAATATCGGTGATCGAATCAGGTTAGTAATGGGTTGACGATTATCGACCTCCTGCAGCCCCAGCAGATGGGCAGCAGCCGGGTTCCACCAGTCGAGACAGCGTTCAGCATCGAGAATAATGAGCCCTTCGTCGAGGGCGCTGGTGACTTTGCGGAGGCGTTTTAGCAGGGAGCGATAGTTTATTTTGGCCAGTTCGTTGCGCTTTTGCAGCCGATAGAGTTGGTTGGAGATATCGCCCCAAACACCCGTCGCCTCCGGAGGTAAGCCCTTGGCACCTTTTTCCAGCCATTGGTATAGCCTGAGTATTTTGGTCAGGGTCCAGATCATATACAGCCCACCACCGACGATCAGCGTGAGCAATACCTGACCATTAAAAAACCCGGCTATGCCTAGTGCTACGGCAAGTAACGCAATGCGTGTTAGCTCGGTGCGTAAACCTTGCTGCAAACTTATTCCCCAACGAGTTTTTGCGAAAACCGGTATCCGGCTCCTCGTACAGTTTGAATAAATCGGGCCTGGTCTGCAAGCGACAGGGCATTGCGTAGACGTTTGATATGCACGTCTACTGTGCGTTCATCCACATAGGTATTGCTGCCCCAGACATGGTCAAGAATTTGACCTCGGGAATAGACTCGCTCCTGGTGGGTGAGAAAGAAGCCTAATAGTCGAAACTCGGTTGGCCCCATGGCGATGGGCTTGCCCTCAATGGTGGCATGGTGGCTAACGGGGTCGTAGTGTAACTGGTCAACCTCGATCGCCTGGTCAGCATCGGCGGGATCTTTGCGCCGTAGCAAGGCGTGAATCCGGGCAACCAGTTCGCGAGGAGAAAAAGGTTTGGAAATATAATCATCGGCACCGGAGTTAAGGCACTGCACCATATTATCTTCCTCGGCTTTAGCGGTGAGCATAATGATGGGTATCTTTGCTGTGAGTTCATCGCGGCGCAGACGACGTAATAATTCCAGGCCACTGGTGCCCGGCATCATCCAGTCGAGCAGCACCAGGTCCGGGGTTTTATCGATAATCACGGCGTGGGCTTCGCCCGCGTTCGCGGCCTGGAGACACTCAAAACCGGCCGTGTTGAGCGCAATATCGACCATGTCCCGAATAGCGGGTTCATCGTCGACAATAAGAACGGTAGCTTCTGTCAATGTATTAACATCCAGTCATGGAGGTGTAATGAGACCTTTGCACGAAAGCCATTTTGCTTCCATGCCGCGTCGCTTAAAGCGCCTACTTCTGGTGCCTGAAAATAAAATCATCTCTCGTGCAAAGGTTTCGTAATAGCCGATTAAATGACATATCGATGACATTTGTGTGACATAACTAGCTGCCCGCATCAGCGGTCAGGTTGATAGCCGGGCGATATGCACAAATGTCGTAAGCGGTTCGAACACCGGTTAACATGGCCGCCGGGGCGCGGTAGTTTATTCGAAGAGCCCATCGGATGTATCTATGACAATGGCGGCAAATAATACCAGGCCGACCCAGTTGTTGTTGCGAAATGCTTTAAAACAGGCCTCTGGTTGACGGTGTCTGGCGATCATTTGCTGATACAAAAACAGCCCCGCGATAATGCCAACACCGATAAAATACACGCTTCCCCGGCCAAAACTTTTACCGGTTAGAGCAAGGGCTAAAACTGTTGACGCCTGTAGCACACCAATAGTGATGAGATCCAGGTCATCAAACAAAATAGCGGTGGATTTAATGCCGGCTTTTTTGTCGTCTTCGCGATCAACCATGGCATAGAAGGTATCGAAAGCGACTGTCCACAAAACTATCGCCACATAAAAGACCCATACTCCTTTGGTTATAGTGCCGGTTTGTGCGGCAAAGGCCATAGGGATTGCCCACGCCCAGGCCGCTCCCAGCACCACTTGTGGCAAATGAGTATGGCGCTTCATAAATGGATAGACGATAGCAATTGCAACCCCGCCCATAGACAGCATGATGGTCAGGTTATTCGTCGACAGCACTAACAGGAAGGCGATCAAACAAAGTGCAACAAATAACAACAGCGCTTCCACAGGTTGGATGCGACCATCAACAATCGGTCGCTGGCGAGTGCGCTGGACCAGGCCATCGACGTGGCGATCGGCATAATCATTAATGACGCACCCGGCTGCGCGCATCAAAATAACGCCGAGAGTAAAAATAACTAATACATCGATAGATGGCACACCATTTGCCGCCAGCCATAAAGCAGACAGCGTTGGCCACAGCAATAGCAATGTGCCGACGGGTTTGTCAAAGCGCATTAGTTCGAGAAAGTCCCGTGTTCTGCCGGGAAAAATAGCTCTATCAGGTAGCATTATCGTTTGCGTCGAGGGCTGCTGTTGAGGGGCTTATTGTAAGGGCAAAAAGCGGGCAAAAATATCTCACTAACCAGGAGGGGTTTTGCGTCGATATAGAATAGCGAGCGTCGCCCCCACAGGGAAGTATCCACGGCGCCCAGGGTGTCTGGCAGGGCCAGATTCCGGGGGTTAATATGGCCGATTTGTATAGCCCCGCGGCGCATACCTGGGTTAGCAAACAATAATGCCCCAAGGGGGCGGTTGTCGAGTTTGCGCAAGTGTCTTTGCGATCCGGTCAAACTGCTCAGCGGCAGTACACTGCGTGCGTACACCCAGGGTTGGTCGTTACCGTAGAGCAAGACTTCCCTGATCATTGCCAGATGTCGGTTCGGCATATTCAGCAAGCGTTGTTCAGATAGCTGTGGTCGCTGTACCCGCTGTTGACATATGTGCACGCGAAAAGCGCCATTGCTGGCGACCTTAAGGCGCTGGGTCAGGGAACCGCGATCGAACAACCACTGCCGCCACTGCGTCGGTATGTTCTTAGTGACGGCGGCACGATAATCTTGCCAGGCTGGTTCGGCAATTACATTATGTTTGGGAGATTCATCTACCGACAATACATTACTCCGCCAGGGAGCCTCTTACATGGACGTTGCTCGGAAGCAGGTAAGATCTGCTCGCGCTCGCCTACGGGAAAGGAAGAAGATTATAACTAATCCGTCGAATAGGCAGAAGAGCCCCGGGCGGTTTAGGTTAAATTGAACAAGTTTCTGAAGGGACTTTTCTGAAGGGACTTTATTGAGCTGCTACTAACGGTAGTGAATGGCGGATAGCCAGCTGTTGAGACAGGCCGGGTTTTTAATGACGAACCTCTATATCGGGCGACATATTTATTTCTCCATTGGCCTCCAATATGCCGACATGACTGTCGCTGGTATTGCGCATCACAATAACCGGCTCCTGGAACAGAGGCCTGCGCACGAAATGAATCTCCCAACCAAAACCAGTTAGCCGTTGTAATGAAAAACGTTGTAGTTCGTTGAGGAACTTATCCATATTATCAGGGATCGGTTCACTGTCTTTACGTTTATCCTTTTTTTTATAGTTATCCATAATACCCGGCTGTTGTATCCGTTCGTGGGTTTGGTTTGTCGCTAACATGTGCGCAGTCCCCTTAATATTTAAAGCCGTTAGTTAGTAAGCTTAATATTAGTCAGGGATTATCTGTTTGCCTACACCTCCCGTCGGGGGCTGAGCACCATCTAAGGTAAAATCAGGTGATCTGGAGCGCGGCACAAGGTGTTCTGTTGATGCTAGCAGATCCTATGCGTCAAGGTTAGTATTTTGTAATATTTTCGGATGCTTTACCTATCCATGACGAACCGTTATCACACTTGCAGATGATCTAATGGGACGCACGGGGATTGGCTAACAAATCGGACAGGAAAAGCTGTCTACTGTAGTATTTCCAGCTCAGATTTATCACGCATCATCAGTGCCTGGCTTGGTGCGGGCGCATAGCAAAATTAGCGTGTCTTTTATCAAAGGGTGCTTAATGTGTGAACGCAACAGGCTCAACGATTAGCTAACAAACACAGCAACGGAGTAATTTATGGCAAGCGATTATCAGTATGAAACACTCGAAATAGATCACCGCGAAGGCGTTGACTGGCTCACCATGAACCGGCCAGATCAGTTTAATGCCATCAACCAGAAAATGACCGAAGAGATGCTGGACTACTTTGGCAACCTCTACTTCAAGCACGAAGTGCGAGTAGTAGTATTGCGCGGCGCAGGTAAACATTTTTGCTCAGGCCTTGATCTTAACGATGCCGGTCATTTCGGTGCCAGCAATCCAGCGGATATGCGCGGCCAACGTTTGATCTCCGAAATTATCATGCGCATGCGCCGTTGCCCTCAGCCTATTATTGGTCTTATGCAAGGTGCTGCCACCGGTGGAGGCTTTGCCTTTGCCCTGGCCTGCGATGTCCGCTATGCCGCTGAAGGTGCGAAAATGAATGTAGCCATGACAAAAATCGGTTTGACGGGCTGTGATGTGGGCATCAGTTACTTTTTGCCGCGTTCAGTCGGTACCTCCAACGCCGCAGAAATGATGATGGGTGGACGTTTCATTAATGCTGATAAAGCCTTACGTATCGGTCTGGTCTCGGAGGTCGTGCCGCCGGGTGAGCTGGGAGAAATGGGTCAGACACTGGTGGATGAAATGATGGCTATGTCACCTCTGGGCCTGCGTATGACCAAAGAAGGCCTTAATATTTCACAGGATGCCGGCAGTCTTGAAGCCGTGGCGGCGATGGAAGATCGTGGTCAGGTGCTGTGTATTGCTCCCTTCCTGGAGGAAGGTGGTAAAGCCTTTCTGGAGAAACGACCGGCTCAATACAATGATGAGTAGAATGATGAGAGATAGTACGAGTAGGTAGTACTATTCGGTAGTATAACGACAATCAAACGCTCCCCTCCCCACGGGTTTTTGCAGAGTAGCGCCTGCTTGAGTCGTGATGGCTTAGCGCTAGCATACAGGTGAGGGGCGAAATGTGTCAGCTATGAGCAGGGAAAATCGCTTGGATACTACGCCAGAGATTCCGCATCAGGGACAGGATGAAGAGCAATCCAGTCAGTTTGCCCTGCTCAAGTCGCGGCGCTTTCTGCCATTTTTTTTGACCCAGTTCTTCGGTGCGCTAAACGATAATCTATTTAAGAATGCACTATTGGTGATCCTGGTCAGCGCTGGTGTAGCCAGCTCAGGTGACGCAGCTGGCGGGCAAACCAATATGCTGGTCAATATGGCTGCCGGGCTTTTTATACTGCCTTTTTTTCTGTTCTCAGCCCTCGCCGGTCAGTTGGCAGACAAGTATGAAAAGTCGACGATTATCCGTCGTATCAAGCTGGTGGAAATTTTTATTATGCTGGCCGGTTTTGCAGCGCTTTGGTACAACCAGACCTGGTTAATGATGCTGGTACTGTTTGCCATGGGTACCCAGTCGGCATTCTTCGGGCCGGTGAAATATTCGATCATCCCCCAGCATCTGACCACTGCCGAACTGGTGGGTGGTAATGCCCAAATTGAAATGGGCACTTTTGTGGCTATTTTGATTGGTACTATCGCCGGTAGTTTAATGGCTGGCGGTGCACAACCCGCTGTACTGGTGGGTTGTGTGGTGGTGGTGGTGGCCGTAACAGGCTGGCTGTGCAGTCGTGCCGTGCCAGTTGCTGAGGCAAAGGCTCCCGGCCTTGCTATCGACTTCAACCCAGTGCGGGAGGGTCGCGAGCTGTTTCGTCTGGCTCGTGAAAAGCACGCTGTGCTGTTAGCTATTCTGGGTATTTCCTGGTTTTGGTTGATCGGCGCTGGCTACCTAACCCAAATACCAAATTTTGCCGTGACTGTTTTGCATGGCGAACCAGGCCTCATCGCACTGCTGCTAAGTGCTTTTACTGTAGGTATCGCGGCGGGTTCATTACTTTGTGAGCGGATGAGCGGCCACAAGATCGAAATTGGCCTGGTGCCATTTGGTGCAATGGGTATAAGTGTATTCGGTATCGATCTGTATTTTGCCGCCAACGCCTTTGCTATGAATGACTACAGCGGTAGCACGGCTGTTGGTGTGCTGGCTTTTTTGGCGCTGCCCGGTGCCGTACGCATACTGCTTGATCTGGCTCTAATAGGCCTCTTTGGGGGGTTTTATATTGTACCCCTCTACGCCATGGTGCAGATGCGTACGGATGAGGCACGGCGGGCGCGTATTATCGCCTTTAACAATATTCTCAATGCTTTTTTCATGGTTCTCTCCAGTGTGCTGGGTATTGTTTTTCTTGGCCTGGTCGAAATCGGTATTCCGGCGTTTTATCTGATCATCGCCCTGATGAATATTGCTGTTGCTGTATTTATCTTCCAGCAGGTGCCAGAGTTCACTATGCGCTTTTTGATCTGGTTGTTCAGCCACAGTATGTATCGAGTCAGTCATCGGGGGCTGGAGAACATTCCCGACAAAGGCGCGGCACTCATTGCCAGCAACCATGTGAGTTATGTGGATGCCCTGCTAATTGCGGGGGCGGTGCGGCGGCCTATTCGTTTTATAATGTACAAGCCAATATTTGAAATTCCGGTGTTGAATTTTATCTTCCGTACCGGGGGGGCAATTCCTATTTGTTCACCGAAAGAAGATGAAATGGTGTATAACGCAGCGCTGGATGCCATTGCCGCCGGACTTGAGAAGGGTGATCTATTATGTATGTTCCCCGAAGGCAAACTGACCCGCGACGGCGACCTCGATGAATTTAGATCGGGCGTTGAGCGGATCATCAAGCGCACGCCTGTGCCGGTTGTACCCATGGCCCTACAGGGACTATGGGGCGGATTTTTTAGCCACAGTGGCCTCGGAGTATTTAAAACACCGTTCCACCGGTTCTGGAGTCGCATTGGCATTGTTGCTGCTGAACCGGTAGCCGCTGATAACGTGTCAGCGCCCGCCCTGCGCGATCAAATTCTGGCTCTGCGCGGTGACACATATAAATAGCCGTATATAAATAGATGAGCTTCCATAATTAACTTTTGGGTTATCCCGCGTATTAGTACTAACAGGCCTCGGTGGCCTTGCCAGGAGATACAATAATATGACGTTATCGACAAAAATATTGCTGGGTATGGTGCTCGGAGTTGCATTGGGTGCGGTGCTCAATATTTTGTCTGCCAGCGAAGATTTCTTTGCGGCAAACGTCATTGCCTGGCTGGTCGACTCAGTATTTGATGTGGTGGGCAGGATTTTTGTTGCTTCGCTGAAATTGCTGGTGGTGCCCCTGGTTTTTGTTTCGCTGGTGTGTGGGGCTAGCGCGATGGGCGTCAATGCCCGTATGGGCCAAATGGCGGTTAAAACACTGGGCTTATACCTCTTGACTACGGCAGCTGCGGTCACACTGGCACTGGCCTTTGCCAATCTGATCGATCCCGGCATGGGTATCGAAATGAGCACCGCTGCCAACTACGAGGCAAGGCCGGCTCCTTCGGTGAAAGAAGTGTTGATCAATATCTTTCCCACTAATCCGATCAAAGCCATGGCCGAAGGCAATATGTTGCAAATTATCGTTTTCGCCATTCTGATGGGCGTGGCGATTATTCACAGCGGCGACAAGGGCAGGGAAGTATTGAGTTTTTTTCAAAGCTTCAATGAGGTAGTGATGACCATGGTGTCCTTCCTCATGCACCTGGCGCCCTACGGCGTTTTTTGTTTATTAGCTAAATTGTTCAGCGAACTGGGCATATCAGCCATCGCCGATCTGGCTAAGTACTTCTTTACCGTTGTGCTAGTTCTACTGGTGCATGGGCTCGGTGTTTATATGATCCTGTTCAAGCTGCTGACTCGATTGAGCCCCTGGACGCTGCTAAAAAATGTACGGCCGGCCATGCTCTTTGCCTTCAGCACCTCTTCAAGTAATGCCACTATTCCGGTGACCATTAATGTGGCGGAACGTCGGATTGGTATTGATAATTCCATAGCATCTTTTACCGTACCGCTGGGCGCAACGATTAATATGGACGGCACCGCCATTATGCAGGGTGTCGCGACGGTATTTATTGCCCAGGCCTTTAATGTTGATATATCGCTGGGTGGTTACATCGCGGTAATTTTAACTGCCACATTGGCGTCAATAGGTACTGCCGGGGTGCCCGGTGTCGGCTTGATTACGCTGGCTCTGGTATTACAGCAGGTGGGTTTGCCGGTGGAAGGAATCGCGTTGATTATCGGCGTCGATCGACTGCTCGATATGATGCGTACCGCAGTGAATGTCACCGGCGATTGCGTGGTGTCCACAATCGTGGCGCGTAGTGAAAACCTGTTAAATGAAGAGGTTTTTAACGAAGTCTCGGATCGTGATGAATACCAGGCCGGCAAAGCTGACTAAAAGCGCCTGATTCAAAGCATAAAGATCACGGCAACTGGTTAACAAGCAGGTTGGCCGCTATATCACTCCCTGACATCGATAAGATTAATTTTCCAATGGCTTGAATATAAGCCATAAGTGAACCGCTTTATTATTCTGCAAAGATGATCAGTATTGTTTCTAGATAAACCATTATGAGCAAAAATTCGTTCAAAAACCCCTTTACGACCATTAAGGCGGCGTACAGGGCTGCGTTATATCTAGCGCAAATACTGCTAGCGGTAGCCGTATCGTGCTTTGCTATGGCCCATGACTCTAAAACCGGCATTTTTGGTTTTACCCCCATTCCTGAGTCTGCCAACAAGGCCAACTGGAACCCAAAAGCCCCGTGGCTGATCCCAGAGGGGTTTAGCCAGTCTATCGTTGCGGATGAAACAGCGCTGAATATCTACGGCGGTGGTATCAACGACTGGAATGATATGAATACCGTCAATGAAACCGGCACAAGCGCAGGGCGTTATTTATACCGCACCCATGAAGTGCGTTGTGGCGTATTCTGGGCTCCTTTCCCACTTTGTGGCGCGTATCCCGGTGGTGCGGTATCTGTCGTCGATTTGAAAACTGGCCATGCTTCAATACTTGCCCAGGACCCCAGCTATCAGGCGCTCGATGGTATTCGCTGGAGCCCATGGGGCACCATTTTATTTGCGGAAGAAACCGCAGGTGGCCGGCTATTTGAAATTGTCCTGGATAAAAAAGACCGGACTAAGGGCGCTGTTTATAATCGCCCCGCTGTTGGTCGCATGGCTCACGAGGGAATTGCCGTTGGCCCCGATGGCGCTATTTATGTGGTCGATGAATGGCGTGGTTTGAGCGCCGAATGTCCCGATGGCACATTGCCATGCGGCGGTGGCATCTACAGGTTTATACCTGAAAAGCCTGGTGATCTCTCCAGTGGCGCACTCTATGTGCTGGGTGTATCTGCTACGCCTGAAGGCGAGCACAATACCGGACAAGGTGCATGGCTTGGACCCATTGATGCAGCGACAGCGAGGGAGTCGGGGTCTGAAGCAGGCGGCGCAAGTTACCAGCGTCCGGAAGACCTCGAAATCATTGGTGATACGCTTTATGTTGCCGTAACAGAAGGGCCTCGTGATGAAGCGGGTAATGAGCTTTTCGAAGGTCGCGTGCTGGCTATCAACCTTGATTCAATGATGGTTACTAATTTCATTAAGCCAGGTGTTAACGCACCGATAGAAAAGGGTAAGCCTGGCGAAGAAGGTTTCCAGGCAGGCATGGACAGTGTTGATAATCTGGCGGCCACTCCGGACGGCAAGCTGATGATTGTTGAAGACAATAATCCGTCTGATATCTGGGTGGCTGATATGGATCATAATGGCGACGGTCAGGCAGATAATGTCTGGTTGTTTGGGTCCTTGAGCGATCCTGGAGCTGAAGGTACTGGTATTTATTTTGGTAAAGATCCGCAGACTTTATTTGTCAACATTCAGCACTCTGTGAATAAAGATGGAGATGCAACATGGGCGATTACCAGGGAGTAATCGTTGCAGTTATTTTGGCGAACAAAGTAAGTACCGTTAAAAGCCAGGATATATCGCGACTTTTTCTTTTCCCACTTGCTTTCGCTATACACCTGTAACTGAGACAATCTCATATCCAGTTATACGCATACCTGTCAGGAGCTGATCGAATTGAGCGAGAACTCGCATGTCCCTCATGTTTCCCAGCCCCATAACAGGTTGTTAGCAGTGTCGGCAGCATTGTGTGGCCTTGCCGCAGTAGCTTTGGGCACGTTCGGCGCGCATGGTTTGCAGCGTGTAGCGTCACTCGATTTACTGCCTACCTGGCAGACGAGTGTGCGTTATCACATGTTTCATGTCCTGGCTGCCCTTATTGCTGGCTTTTGTGGGAGTGGCATAGTAGCCCGGCGTTGGGCTGTCTTCGCGGGCTGGTTGTTTGTTGCCGGCATACTGTTTTTCTCGGGCAGCCTCTATTTACTGGTGCTTGCGCCACAGGGCTGGTTGATGATGACTGCTCCGGTCGGAGGTGTTCTTTTTTTGCTGGGTTGGGCTTCGCTTACCTGGGCATTAATAAGTAATAAATAGTAAGCAACAAGTAAACCCTGGCAGGTTATGGCTGGTGCAAGAAAAAAATAGATTTAGCCCCGAATTCAAGAAAAAATCTATACGCAGTTATGTTGTGCGCAGTGGACGTATTACCGCTGGTCAACTAAAGGCTCTGGAGAGTCATTGGCAACAGTATCGGCTCAGTTTGTTCGACGCTGCTCCGGGTTCCTGGCAGGAAGTTTTTCATCGCCAGGCGCCGGTTGTTCTTGAAATCGGGTTTGGTATGGGGGATTCATTACTTGCGCTGGCGATTAGTCAGCCGGACATGGATTTTGTTGGTATTGACGTGTACCCGCCCGGCGCAGGCAAGCTGGTCAGCCAGGCGGTGGAACATGGGGTATCCAACCTGAAGATATATCTGGCTGATGCCGTCGACGTGATAGATGACTGTATTCCCGAGCAAAGCCTGTCCCGTGTACAAATTTTTTTTCCTGATCCCTGGCATAAGAAAAAGCACCACAAGCGACGCCTTATACAGACAACACTGGTAGAAAAAATTTACTGCAAATTGATTCCTGGCGGTCTCCTCCATCTTGCCACTGACTGGCAGCCCTATGCAGAACATATGGTTGACGTAATAGAAGGAGTTGCCGGCTTCAAAAATATGGCGCAGCAGGGAGTATATTCGCAGCGGCCAGATTTCAGGTCCGAGACCAAGTTTGAGCGGCGTGGACGTAAACTTGGCCACGGTGTATGGGATCTGGTGTACAAACGTACCGCCTGAAGCTTCAGCGATGGCCTCCGCAATCCTGTCCTTCTACGCATCCAGTGCAAACTATGTATCCAGCTCAACATACTTGATAAACTTCCTGGTAGCCCGCCTGCTTCAATGTTTGTGCTGAGTCGAAACTTTTATATTTAATGCTTTGTCCATGATGTTGAAGACGGTTAGATTTGTCGCACAATGCCTTACTAGTTGCCATGTATTTTGCCTAATGCTCTGTCCGATATTAGCCTGAAACAATGTGAGCAACGCCGTACTAGCCCTTAACCGTACCTGCTACAGCCTGCACAGACGAGAACATATGACCACTCTACATCTTATCCGCCACGGAGAAACTGACTGGAATGCCGAGGGCCGAATCCAGGGGCAAATGGAATCGGTACTCAGTGAGCTAGGCAAGCAACAAGCCCAGGAACTCCAGGTAAAATTACAGTCGCTCGATTTTGACCAGGTATTCTGTAGCTCCAGCACACGGGCCCGGCAAACGGCTGAACTTGCATTGAGTCACATCGACCAACCTTTTACTTACCTCGACTCCCTGAAAGAAATTTATCTGGCGCGCTGGGAAGGACAACTGTACAAAGACATTGAAGTAAGTGATCCACAGGCCAGCCATGCCTTCCGTCAGGAGCCCCACACTTTTGATGTCAGTGGCGCAGAGACTTTTGCGAACCTGCAGCGTCGGGCACTTGATGCCATTGTCCAAATTATTGATCAGTGTCGAGGCAAGGAAGTCGTCATTGTCAGCCACGGTGCGTGGATAAAATCCGTATTGTGCCACTACGAAGGGCGCGCTCTGAGCCAGTTTTGGGAACCGCCGCGCATGCACAATTGCTGTCACAGTATTATTAAGATCTCCGCGAATGGCGACGATGCGAAGATTGTTCGCTATGCTGACCTCGACGAAGGATTTTAGCTACAGGAATATAATTAACAGGGGATAATAATGAGTTCGACTTTACCCAAACGCACCCGCGTCTATCAAAACCATCATCTTAACAGTACCCGCTGGGACAATTTCAAGGTACGCGAAGACGATATTTTGATATGTACATCTATGAAAAGCGGTACCACCTGGATGCAACGTATCGTGGCGCTGCTTATTTTTCAGGACCAGCAGCCCGAGCAGTCTTTCCACGATATCTCGGTATGGCTGGATATGCGCATTGCACCACTAGAAGAAACTATGGCGGCGATTGAAGCGCAAACCCACCGCCGCTTTCTGAAAACTCACTCTGCACTGGATGGCCTGCCTTATTTTCCGGAAATGAAATATGTGGTGATCGGTCGGGATGTGCGTGATGTGTTCATGTCACTGTGGAACCACGCATCCAACTACACCGATGAGTTTATCGGCGTGCTCAACGGTACGCCCGGGCGGGTCGGCGAGGCATTTCCGCCGCTATATGATGATATCCACGACCTCTGGCACGACTGGATAAACAAGGGCAGTTTTGAATGGGAAACCGATGGTTATCCGTTCTGGTCGCACCTGCATTTTGTCCAGTCCTGGTGGGAATACCGGCACTTACCGAATGTCTACCTGGTGCATTTCAACGATCTGTTGAAGGATCTGGAGGGAGAAATGCGTAAGGTAGCCGAATTTCTAGATATCGACGTCGAGGAATCCCTGTGGCCAGGCCTGGTAGATCAGGCCACCTTTGAGACCATGAAAAATAACGCCGCCGAGCTTTTACCGGGCATCGACGGTATTTTCGCTGGTGGTGCCAAATCATTTATTAACAAAGGCACCAACGGTCGCTGGCGGGACGTCTTAAGCCCTGAAGAGCTCAAAGAATGCGAGGCTGCCATTGCCCGGGAGCTGAGCCCGGATTGCGCAAAATGGCTCGAACTGGGCGGCGCTGAGAACCTCTAATTCTGATGACTATCTCTCTGGTAAAGTCAGCATAAGTTCAGGTTAAAGCTATACTTGATGGGGCACAGAATAAAAATTAGACCGAGGAATAGCAATGGCCACTACACTTGAAATCAACCTGATCCGTCGCATTGCCATGGGTGATACGCTGCGCCGTCGAGCTTCGGACAGTCCTGATAAAGAAGCCGTTATCGAGTTTATCAATGGCCGGCGTATCGCCCTGACATATTTAGAGCTACACCAGCGCGCCAACCAGTTAACCAGAGGCCTGCGTACCCGCGGTATTAATCAGGGTGATCGGGTTGCCATACTCGGCACGAATACCAGCCAGCTTATCACCTGCCTGATGGCCTGTTTTAAAGGTGGATTTGTTGCCGTACCCGTTAACTTCGTGCAGAACCCCACTGATGTTGAATACAACATTGAGCATTCAGGTGCCACAGCTATATTCGCGGATGAAGCACTTCATGGTCTGACCGAACAGGTTGCGGGCAATATAGACCGAAACTTCGTTCTGGTTACCCTGGCAGGCGCTGGCACAGACGCCTTTACCTGTTTCGAAGATGTGCTCGTGGGACAGTCCACAGATGAAATCGAAGATATCGTCATTGAAGATGATGATATGGCTCAAATCATGTACACCAGTGGTACGACTGCACGCCCGAAAGGGGTGATGCTGTCTCACAAGAACCTGTATATCGCCACCTTGAACACGGTGATCAGTATTGGTGTTAACAAAAATTCAATTACCAATGCTGCGGTGTTGCCCATTTTTCACATCACCGCAGAGCTTTTTGCCCTGGTGTCCCTGCATTGCGGTGCCAAAGTCATACTGCAAAACGGGTTTAATCCGCAGAGCATGTTGGCGTTGATGGAGTCTGAACAAATCCACTTTGCCATTTTGCTGCCTCTGATGTGGAAGGCCCTGCTCGCCTGCCCGGATATCAACAAATATGATTATTCCAGTGTAAAGCTCGGTATGTACGGCATGGCACCGATGGATGCACCGACTTTGAAAAAGCTCAACGAGGTATTCGGCTGCCCGTTTATTACCGGTTCAGGTCAAACTGAAATCAATGGCATCGCTACGATTATGGATGAAGCCTGGGTGTCCGCAAAAGAAGGCAATATCTGGGGTGATGGCTCAATTACTAGCGATCAGGCCGTGATGGACGACCAGGGCAATTTCCTGCCAGGCGGGGAAGTTGGCGAAGTAGTGTGGCGTAGCCCGCAAACCATGTTGGGTTATTACCGTAATGAAGAAGCTACTAACGAAGCCCAGACCTTCGGTTGGCATCACTCCGGCGACCTTGGCTACCTGGATGAGGATAATCAGTTTTGCTTTGTTGATCGCAAGAAAGACATCGTCAAGTCCGGCGGTGAAAATGTCTCTTCAGTTAAAGTCGAAAGAAGCGTACTGGCCTGTCCCGGAGTAGCCAATGTCGGCGTTATCGGCTTGCCTCATGAACATTGGGGCGAGGCGGTGACGGCTGTGGTGGCACGTCAGCCGGATGTGGAACTCAGTGAACAGACAATTATTGACCATTGCAAAACCGAACTGGGCGGATTTGAAACACCCAAAAAAGTTATTATTCTGGATGAGTTACCAATGACCGCGACAGGCAAGGTAAAAAAACACCTGCTGCGCGATCTGTACGCGAATCTGTTTCAAGAGCCTTCAGCTTAGCTTAGAGAGCCTTCAGCTTAGCTTAGTAAAGCCTTCAGCTTAAGCTTAGAAAGCCTTCAGC
>QNFP01000029.1 GCA_003645535.1 Gammaproteobacteria bacterium
ATCGAATCAAGACCAGAGGAGCTGCGCGGTTACATCGAAGAAGCCGCTGGTATCTCAAGGTACAAGGAGCGGCGCAAGGATACGGAAAGCCGTATTCGACGCACTCGTGAAAACCTGGAGCGTTTGACGGATATTCGTGAGGAGCTGGCACGTCAGCTGCAGCGTTTGGAAAGGCAGTCTAAAGCAGCTGAAAAGTATGAGGAATTGAAGAAGGAGGAGCGCCTGCTTCGTGGTCAACTGCTCGCCTTGCGATGGCTTGACTACAATGGCCAGGTAGACCAGCGCACTAAAGTTATCAATGACGCAACGTTAAAAAATGAAGCGCTGGTCACCGAAAAAACCCGCTGTGACACACAGTTAGAGAAACTCCGCCTCAATTACACTGAGTGCAGTGAGAGTTTCCGAGAGGTGCAAGGTCGATTTTACGCGGTTGGTGCTGAAGTGGCTCGCGTTGAGCAATCAATTAAACATGCCAATGATCGCGCTGAAGAATTGCGGCAGGATCTGGAGCAGACGCAACGTAATTTTGCTGAATCTGAACAACATTTGCGAGAGGACAAAACCAGGGAAAAGGGCTGGCAGGCTGAGCTGCAGGAGCTGGTTGCCCAGCTTGGCAAGGCGAAAAGTGAAGAAAGTTCTTCTTCCGAACAGCAGATGTCTGCCGAGCAGGCCATGGCCGCCTGGCAGTCAAATTGGGATGAGTTTAATGAACAAGCAGTGCTACCCCAACGCGAAGTGGAGGTGCAGCGATCCCATATTGAACATTTGGACATATCCATGTCGACGCTAACAGCGCGGATTAAGCGTTTGTCAGGCGAGCGAACAGTGCTTGATGCTAAACCGATCAGCGATGAGACTCATGGGCTGGAGACAGAACTGACGGCTATTCAAAATAAACGGCAATTGGCTGCCGCGCAGCACGAAGAACTACTCGCCAGTATCGACAGCAGTCGTCAGGATAGAACCCGGTTGGGGGGCGCACTAAACCAGGCCCGTGAATCACTTCAACAAACCCTGGGACGTAAAGCTTCGGTAGAGGCATTGCAGACAGCAGCCTTGAGCGGCGATCAGGGCCGTGATCAATGGCTGAACAAATATGATCTTACTGCGGCCGAACAACTGGCCTCGCAGCTGAGAGTAGACAGCGGTTGGGAAACAGCTGTAGAAACGGTGCTCGGTGATTTTTTACAGGCAGTTTGTGTCGAGGATATTACTGACCTTTCCCAGGCCCTGGATAATTGGTCCTCTGGCAAGCTGGTGTTGGTCGAATCAACAAAGCCAGAGCAGCGAGACCAGACTGGCCGCGTCCGCCTTTCCAGTAAGGTGGGGCCGTGTGCCGTTAGTCATCTGTTAGATGATATTTATATCGTCGAGACCCTGGGCGAGGCTACGGAATTACGAGCTTCTCTGCACGATAGTGAGTCGGTAATCTGTAAAGATGGGCACTGGTTTGGAGGCAACTGGGCGCGGGTAACACGAGACGTAAATAGCGTCAGTGGCGTGTTGTCGCGCAAGCGAGAACTCAGTGAATTAGAAAGCAGGGTTGCTACTCAGCAACGTGAGGTGGCAAGCGGCGAGCAGAGTCTGCATGACCTTGAGCAACAACTGATGGTTCAGGAACAACAGCGGGAAGCCACTGCTGTTGATTTAACCGCGCTACAGGAAAATGAAGGCGAATTAAAATCTCGCTTAAATGTTGCTCAAGCGCAAATAGAACAGCAGCGCGTACAACGATCTCGCATTGCTACAGATATAGATGAAGCTGGGGCTCAACAGTCAAAAGACAGGAGTCTGCTCGCTGAAGCACGCAGGCTACTGGAACTGGCTATAGCAGGCATGGCCGAGGATAACGAAATTCGCGAACAGTTACTTGCACGGCGTGACAATTGTCGAAGCACCCTGGATCAGGCTCGTCAGACCGCCCGCCGCGACCATGATAGAGTCCATGAGCTGGTGGTCAGAGAGCAGTCGTTGAGCACCCAGCTCAACTCTGTTCGCGATGGTATCGAGCGATTAGAGACGCAACTACAGCGTCTTGCTGAACGCCAGGCGTCGCTGCTGGCTAATAGTAGTCGACAGGAAGACCCGCGCGCTGGTTTGCAGACAGAACTTGAGCAAAAGCTGACTCAGAGGCTGGATATTGAAACAGCACTTGGCGATGCGCGGCGCAAGGTTGAAGAGATCGAGACAGGTACGCGGGAAGTCGAACAGGAGCGTGCCCGTCTCGACAATGAAATTCAGCAGGGGCGTAGCGCGCTGGAAGACGACCGAATTGCCGTCAGGGAATTACAAACGCGATGTGCTGGCATCGTCGAACAGATTGAAGAACTTGATTATGTGTTGGCAGAAATCACTGCCGAGTTGCCAGAAGACGCCGACCAAAATGAATGGCAAGGCAGATTGACGCAGATAGAAAACCGGATACAACGCCTGGGAGCCATCAACCTGGCGGCTTTAGATGAATATTCTGTGGAATCTGAACGTAAGTCCTATCTCGATGCGCAAGATGAACAGCTCAAGGATGCTCTGGAGACGCTGGAGTCGGCTATTCGCAAGATCGACCGTGAAACGCGGACCAAATTTAAGGAAACCTTCGAGGCGGTAAATACATCCTTGCAACAACTGTTTCCAAAGTTGTTTGGTGGTGGCCATGCCTATCTTGAAATTAATGGGGAAGATTTGCTGGATGCCGGTGTCACTATTATGGCCAGACCGCCGGGCAAGAAAAATACCACTATACATTTGTTGTCGGGTGGCGAAAAAGCACTGACGGCTATTGCTCTGGTATTCTCCATTTTTCAACTTAATCCAGCTCCATTTTGCATGCTCGATGAAGTGGATGCCCCTCTTGATGACGCCAACGTGGGTCGTTATACAGCTATGGTAAAAGAAATGTCGAAAACGGTGCAGTTCATTTATATTACCCACAACAAATTATCTATGGAGATGGCGAGCCAGTTAATGGGCGTCACTATGAACGAACCAGGGGTCTCTCGTCTGGTAAGCGTTGATGTGGATGAAGCCGTAGTATTGGCCCAATAGCAAGTCCAATAGCAAGAGCCACTTGAAGACCGAAATGAATGAGGGGCAATACCTGGATGGAATGGTCGTTGTCACCTTGCAACAGGTAACAGTATGGAGATAGGTGGAAGAGAAATTCTGATCGGACTTGGCGTATTGCTGGTTATCGCCATATTGCTTGATGGATTTCGTCGTGTGCGTGGTGGCGGTACGGGGAAACTCCGGGTACGGCGGCGTAAGCAACCAATATTTGATGATGATGAGTTCGATGATGCTAGCGGTGAACTGCCGGGCACTGCCCGTGTCGTGGAAGTGCGGGACGAACAAAGCGCTGAGCAGCTGAGCCGTAGCATCAAGGAAAAAGCCGCCAAAGACCATACCAAACTCACCGTGCCTTTTCGCCAGCCCGAGCAAGAGCTGCTTGGCTTTAATGATATTGATCCGCAACTATTGGCAGACCGCAGTGACAAAGTCACCGCAACTCAGTCAGTTAGCGATGGACAAAAAGAGCAGCAACAGCACGTGCAGGATGTCATTGTTCTGCATGTGATGGCACCAGCAGGAGAACAGTTTGGCGGTGGTGATTTACTCGACGCCTTGATGAAAAATGGCTTGCGTTATGGCTCTCAAAAAATTTTTCACCGCCATGAACAGGAAGATGGGGCCGGCAACGTACTATTCAGTATGACCAATTCGGTCAACCCGGGGGTATTTGAACTCAGTACTATGGCTGACTTTGAAACCCCTGGGGTCAGTTTTTTTATGGTCATGCAGGATAGCGACGATCCTATGGTCACTTTTGAGCTGTTGCTGCAGACGGTGGATGCTGTCAAAGAAGCACTCGGTGGCGAATTGAAGGATGAGGATCGCAGTGCGCTGACCAGGCAAACAGCTGAACATTATCGTCAGCGGATCATGGATTACAATCGTCGCCAGTTGACTGGTTAGTGAAGTGGAACAGTAACGAATGGTTGGGAAGGTCGAGTCTGTAGACAGCTGCCTGGCCGAGCAGGCCGAGGCACTACGTGTGCAACTCCATGAGCACAACCGCCGTTACTATGGGCTTGATGATCCTGTTATTACAGATAGCGAGTACGATCATTTACTGCGCCAGTTACAGGAAATTGAGCAGCATAATCCAGCTTTAAGAACCCCCGATTCACCGACCCAGCGCGTTGGCTCAGCGCCGTTGCCATCGTTTGAATCGGTGGTGCATGTTGTGCCCATGCTGTCGTTGGACAATGCCTTTGATGACGATGAGCTCCGTGACTTTGATCGGCGTGTGCACACCAAGCTCGGCATCGAGGGCGATATAGATTATGTTTGCGAGCCCAAGCTCGACGGTATTGCTGTTAGTTTGCTTTATGAGAACGGTGTATTAAGGCAGGCTGCGACCCGCGGCGATGGCTATAATGGCGAAAATATCACCGCTAATATCCGCACCGTTGCATCGGTTCCGCTGCGCCTCCACGGTGATGACATTCCTCCGCTGCTGGAAGTGCGTGGTGAAGTGTACATGCCGCTAGAAGGTTTTCGGGCATTCAACGCGGATGCACTAGCGCGGGGAGATAAACCATTTGTGAATCCCCGTAATGCTGCTGCCGGTAGCCTCAGACAGCTTGATTCATCCATTACTGCGAGTCGACCACTGGAAATGTGCGCCTACAGTATTGGCCGCATGGAGCCGGGCCTGACCATGGCAAACCATATGGATGCCATGTTGCAGTTGCAGCACTGGGGTTTGTTAATCAATGGCCTGGTGGCTAGAGTAAATGGTATCGACGCCTGTGCAGATTATTATCGCTCATTAGCTGCACAGCGTGATGACCTCGCTTATGACATCGACGGTATTGTGTATAAGGTCAATAGCTTTGCGCTTCAGGATCAACTGGGTTTTGTTGCGCGCGCACCCCGCTGGGCCATCGCACGAAAATTTCCAGCTCAGGAAGAAAGTACAATTTTACTAGATGTAGAATTTCAGGTGGGACGCACAGGGGCCATTACACCAGTGGCACGACTGGAACCTGTTTTTGTCGGCGGCGTAACGGTGAGCAATGCTACCTTGCACAATCAGGATGAAATAAGCCGCCTGGACATTGCCATTGGCGATCGAGTTATTGTACGCAGGGCGGGTGACGTTATTCCGCAGATTGTGCGTCGTGCTGGCGAGACGCAGTCAACATCCAGGGCGATAATTTTTCCTGAAAGTTGTCCACAATGTGGCTCTGAACTGGTGCGTATTGACGGAGAGGCGGTTGTACGCTGTTCGGGTGGGCTTTATTGCCCAGCACAAAGAAAGGAGCTTATTAAGCACTTTGCATCACGCCGTGCTATGGATATTGATGGGCTCGGAGACAAGTTAATCGAGCAGTTGGTTGATATGGATCTGATCAGCGATCCGGCGGATTTATATTTGCTGACCTTGCAACAGTTAAGCGAAATTGAACGTATGGGGGAAAAGTCGGCGCAGAACCTACTCGATGCCCTCGTGAACAGCCGCGAAACGACGTTCGCACGATTTCTGTATGCCCTGGGTATTCGTGAGGTTGGCGAAGTAGCTGCCAGCGCGCTGGCAAACCACTTTGAATCACTAGAAGCGTTACAGGAAGCTCGCGAAGTTGATTTTATAGAAATAAAAGGCGTGAAGGGTATTGGCGAGAAAACGGCAGGCGAACTGGTAGACAAGATCAAGCTGAGCGAGCCCCCAAAAAATCAAGCTTTGGTGAGCTGGTTAATGGGCCTGAGAGTTGGCCGTATCAATGCAAAGCTAGCTGAGCAGATAATTAATATTCTTCCTTCCTATAGCGCGTTGCGTGATGCCGGGATCAAGGATATTCAATCCAGCAAAAAAAGCCTTATCGAAGGGGTGGGTCCAGTGGTGGCGCAACACATCGTTACGTTTTTTCGTCAGGCACATAATCTGGAGGTGTTAGATAAACTGTTCAATCAGGCCAATATCAACTGGCCCCGTAATCGGCAGCCCAACGACTCGCAGGGGCCATCGCAACCACTGTCAGCCCAGACATGGGTGCTGACAGGAACGCTGACCAGCATGAGCCGCAACGATGCGAAACAACAGTTGCAGAGTTTTGGTGCCCGGGTCGCCGGTAGCGTGTCCGCGAAGACCGCCTGTGTAGTAGCAGGTGAGAGCCCGGGATCCAAGCTAAAAAAAGCTCAGGATTTGGGGGTTCACATCATGGATGAAGCCGAGTTTTGCGCTATGCTTGAGCATTATTCAGGAGCTGAGAGTTCCGGCAACTGAGAGTTCCGGCAACTGAGAGCTCCGGCAGCTGAGAGTTCCGGTAGCTGAGAGTTTTGGTAACTGAGAGTCCCGGGAACTGAGAGTACCGGGAGCGGAGGATTGCGTATTGGCTTAACGGCTGCCGGCCTGCAAACTTTAGATCTGCAAACTGCAGGTTCACATACTTTAGGTCCGCAAAGGATGGCCCCCACAATACAAATTTATTGGAGCAATAATGCAAGCAGAGTCAGTGGTCTACGGCTGTATTAAGGACAGCGTTTACGAACATGAGGTATCTCATCGAGCCAAGGCAAATCGTGATGCCTTGCTGGAGTTGCCTTCTGCCGATAGTTGGCCGCTACTGAGCCGCGAAATGTTTGCCGCTACCGATCATGCTACAGATATTGATATACATACTGAGGTAGTTCATTTTGGAGCCTCTTACCGTGGTATTGAATATGAGTGGCAGGTGTGGATCGAACAATTCGAAGCGTTGCTACGGAAAATGTACTGGGTAACGGTGACCGTACATCTGGAAACCGAGATGTCCGGTACCCATTCGTTTGTATGGGAAACCAACCACGCGTATCACGAACCGGGCCGTTCCGATATGAAGTTGCGCTGCGAGTGGCTTCATGATGCCGGGCTTGATTAAGCTTCGAAGTTGATTATTGCTGTTATTCAAGCACTTTTTGCTTAAGGGCTTGCTGGCAAGATCTTTCCCCTGGGTTTGTAAACTGTCTTTAATCGCGGATCGAGGTAGTTCCAGAGCGTTCCTGTTGAGAG
The DNA here is from genome assembly GCA_003645535.1 of Gammaproteobacteria bacterium. Classification (GTDB taxonomy): domain Bacteria; phylum Pseudomonadota; class Gammaproteobacteria; order Pseudomonadales; family Porticoccaceae; genus HB2-32-21. Next base: position 7,049 of record QNFP01000029.1, read on the forward strand.
CGTTCCTACTGAGAGCGTTCCTACTGAGAACGCACCCATTGAGAACGCACCCATTGAGAACGTACCCATTGAGAGAGTCCCTATTGATAGCATGAGCGTGTCCACTAGATTCACCAGTTTCCAGTATTATCTGGGTGGTCTGGGTTTTAGTGCTACGGCCATGGGGCTACAGGCAGTGATTTTCCCCTGGCTGGTGGTTGGTGTATTACACGAACCGGCTGATCGTGTGGGCTTCGCTCAAATGGCGGTGATGTTGCCTAACTTAATCTTTATTTTGGTGGGTGGCGCGCTCTCCGATAACCGCCATCTTGGTACATACCTCAATAAACTCTATCTGTTGTACATGATTCCTTTTGGAAGCATGCTGGCGATTACCCTGGCAGGCTACCTTAGTTATCAACTACTTATTATATTTGGTGTCGGTTACGGTGTAATAACTGCATTTATCCAGCCCGCGCGTGAAAGCCTGCTGGTGCAGGTATGCAGCGATAACCTGCAGAATTCTGTGGCGCGCTCGACCGTTGTTCAATTCTCCGCGCAAAGTGTGGGTTTTGTTCTGGTCGGACTGCTGGATCTGGTTGGGCTGCCGACCTTGCTGGTTATGCAAATGATCATGTTCGCGCTTGCCGGCTGGTCGATTCGAGCCAGCCAGCCACCAGGAGTTGGCCTGACCGCTGGTCGCAACCGTTCTCGGCAAAGCATCTGGTCTGGACTTCGCGAGGTGTGGCACCATCCCCGCTTATTACCGTTGATGGTGATTGTCGGCATCACCGGCTTTATAGGATTTGGTGCTTATCTGGTTGCGATCCCTATTATGGCTCGCGAGATCTATCAGGCTGGCGCGTTATTTTATGCCGTTTTGCAGCTGTGTTTTGCTTTCGGTGTGTTGTTTGCCAATTTCATCTATATGCGCCTGTCTAACGGTTTTCGGCAGCCCGGCAGAGTGTTGCTGATCAGTTTGTTTGCCCGTGCGGTGATCATGATAATAATTGGCACCCATGTATCTGTGTATTTTTTATTCCCGTTAATCTTAGTTTGGGGTATGTTTTCTGGTATCGCCATTAGCCTGGGCAGAGTAATGACTCATAGTGAGGCGCCAGAATCACACCGTTCACGCATTGTCTCCATTTATCAGCTGGCTTTAATGGGTACGGCTCCATTAGGGGCCTGGTTGTGTGGGCACATGATCACCTTATGGGGCGTTCTTGAGGCGTTTATTGTGCTCGGTATATTAACGCTAGTGGCTTCGCTGTTAGGTGTTTTTAGTCAGTTGTGGAAAGCACATCTCGAAACGCCAGCAACGCAGCGGTAACTGCTACATTTAGCGACTCGACCCCGTTGCACATGGGAATACCAAGTTGTCGTTGAGCAAGCTTTGCCACCGCCGGGGAAACTCCTGATGTTTCATTTCCGAGGACGTAAACTGTTGGACTATCTGCTCGGAAAGAGGATAGCGTTTGCCTGGCGTCGGCACTCAATGTGCAGACTTGCGCGCCTGTGGCAATAAATTCATTTAGTGCTTCAGCAAGGTGGTGACAACGATAAATTCGACAGTGGAAAATAGCGCCCGCACTGGCTTTGATGACTAGTGGTGATAGCGGGGCGCAGCCTTTGCTGGGCAATAACAGCCCCTGTATGGGGCTGGCGCAAATGGATCTGATCACCATACCCAAATTTTGTGGATTAGTGATGCCATCAAGTGCGATCAGCTGATAGTGAGAAGGCGCATCCTTTAGAAAGTCTCGGTAGTCCCCGTAGCGAGGACATTGCAGGTCAAGCGCGACGCCCTGATCCTGGCGCTGGTTGCGAGAGATACGGGACAGCTGTTCGCGGCTGTGATGGCTAATCTCGATGCCCCGTTGCTCAGCGATGCGAATAATTTTATCTAACGAGCCACCCGCGCGATTAGTTTTTGCCAGATGTAGCCGGTAAACAGGTATATCCGTTTCCTGCAGAGCTTCTAGTACTGTATTACGCCCATACACGGTCAGCAGATTATCGTAAAATTTTTTCTTTTCTTCGTAGGCCATAAAACAACAGCCAGTCAGGCTATTAAATCAAGTAATACTGGGCAATGGTCTGAACCCATAATGTCATTCAATATATCTGTATGGCTGATTTTATTTTTCAGGCTAGCGGACACCAAAAAATAGTCTATACGCCAGCCGATATTCTTACTTCTGGCGCCGGCGCGATAGCTCCACCAGCTATACTTTATTTCGTCTGGATGCTGGAAACGAAAGGTGTCGACAAAACTTGCGGCAAGGATATTGTCCATGCCGTCAATTTCCGTCTGAGTGTAACCGGCGGTTTTATTATAGTTTGGTTTGGGCCGTGCCAGATCAATCTCCTGATGGGCAACATTTAGGTCTCCGCACAAAATCACGGGTTTCCGTGCTTCCAGCTGTTTAAGGTAAGCCAGAAAATCGGCATCCCATTGTTGGCGGTAATCCAGGCGTTTTAATTCACTACCTGAATTTGGCGTGTAAACCGTCACCAGAAAATAATCATCAAACTCCGCTGCGACAACTCTGCCCTCCTGGTCGTGCTCAGCCATGTTCATATCATAAAGAACAGCAAGCGGTTCGGTTTTACTGAGAATAGCGGTGCCTGAATAACCTTTTTTATCTGCGGAATTACAATAGATATGGTAGCCATTAATGCTAGCTAGCGCTTCGATTACCTGCTCATCCTGAGCTTTTGTTTCCTGCAGGCACAGTACGTCTGTTTCCATGGATTGCAAAGAAGTTGCGAAATCTTTTTTCATTGCGGCGCGAATGCCGTTGACGTTCCATGAAACCAGGCGCATTTATTTTTTTCCTTGATCTTATTGATCGCTCGTTGATGGCTTGATCAGATATTCCTTACGGGATGATACCCAGCGGATGAGCGCAGCTAACGCTGTCTGCAGTTAACATCGTCTATTGTAGCGAATTATTGTCAGGAAATTACAGAGTTAGCAGTCGATAACAGGGTCAAGCATTCTGCTCAGTCTGTTTTTTTGGTTTACCCGAACCAATAAGGGGTGAACTTCCTCTGCCAGAGGGCCATTCATCTTTTATGCGAGGCCTCACTACCAACTGACAGTGGGTTACACTATGGCAAGTGAACTTATAAATGATAGTCAGGGAGTTGAGGACAAATGACCCGTACTAAAAAGCCAGAATCGAAACATAAGAGCGACCCTTACGGCAACCTACGCATGCCAGGTGAAGGTGAGCCCATTACCGAACCACCTATTCCGGCGGCTACCGTTGTATTGCTGCGTGATGGCCCGGATGGTGTGGAAACACTGATGTTGCGTAAAAACAAGGAAATTCGTTTTGGCGGCATGTGGGTGTTTCCTGGGGGGCGCATCGATAATGCTGATTACCCCAATAGTGACCCTGGAGAAAATATCGCACTCGATGGTGCCAGCGCCGCTAGTGACGACCACAAAACTACTGCCGCTCGTACCGCAGCAGCGCGGGAAACCCATGAAGAGGCGGGCATACATACCGATCCGGAAGAGTTTGTCTGGTTTTCTCACTGGACACCTCCACCGATTACGCCGAAGCGGTTTACCACCTGGTTTTTTGCGGCGCGAGTCACCGGAGATCAGAAGATTGTTATCGATGGTGGAGAAATCCACGACCATCAATGGATCAGCCCGTCTGTGGCCATAGAGAAGCACGCTGCTCGTGAAATTGATTTTGTGCCGCCAACCTGGGTGACGCTCCATTATTTGTCTAGTCGCGGCTCAGTTGATGAATTACTGGCGCACTTTGCATCAGTGCCACCCAAAGTTTATGAAACCCACCTCGGTAAAACCGAGGCAGGCCATCGCGTAGCTTTATGGCACGGTGATGCAGGTTACGATGCGTGGGACGCGGGCATCGAAGGTGAGCGGCATCGAGTGGTGATGTCAAAAGATGGATTTATTTTTGAGAATACAATCGAAAAATATTGAGTACTGAGTTATTAAAAAGTCCCTAAACACGGAATAACATCCCTATGGATCTTGAATACTCCCAGGAATACAAAGATTTTCAGGAAGACGTACGCGCTTTTGTCAGAACCCACGGTGACAAATCACCGCCCCGAGGCGGAGGTATTACACGGCCCTCGCCGATCACCAAAGACTGGCAGGCCCTGTTGATAGAAAATGGCTATGCCGCGCGGATTATTCCAAAAGAGTATGGCGGTTACGGGGCGGAGCCCGATATTCTTAAAACCGTGATCATTGCTGAAGAGCTGAATAAAGCGGGTTTGAACCGCGGCTTAGCTAATCAGGGCGTCACTATGCTGGTGCCTACCTTGCTTGAACTGGGCACCGAAGAACAACGTAAAAAATGGATTGCGCCTACCCTGCGCGGTGACGTGGTGTGGTGCCAGGGTTATTCGGAACCCAGTGCCGGCAGTGATCTGGCCTCTCTGCGCACCAGGGCTACGGAAGATGGTGATGATTTCCTCATCAATGGCCACAAGATATGGACATCATCGGCACAGGTGTCTGACATGATGTTTATCCTCGTCCGCACCGAACCTGAGGCACCCAAACACCATGGCATCAGCTATATGCTGTTACCCATGGATACACCCGGCATTGAAATTCGCCCGCTGGTGTCGATGACCGGAGACGCAGAATTTAATGAAGTATTCTTTACCGACGTTCGTCTCAAACAGAACCAGATTGTAGGTGAACGTGGTCAGGGTTGGCAGGTCGCCAACGCCACGCTTAAACACGAGCGCGGCATGCTCGGTGATCCGGATCGAACGGCGCGGCAACTGCTCGGACTCATCGAGTGCTTGCAAAGCGAGACCGTCAATGGTCAACGTTTGATGGATAACGCCATCTACCGAGACCGAGTGCTGCGTCTGCAAGCCCGTACAAAAGCCATGCAGTACCATTCAATGCGGGTGTTGACCTGTAATCTGCGCAAAGAAGATCCGGGTGTCGCACGGCTTATCGTGAAGCTCAACGCTACCATACTCAATAACGAAATTTGTGAAACAGCAATCGACATGCTCGGTGAACTGGGTGTGTTATATGACGATGCCAAATACCGGCGTCGTGACGGCAAATGGCAATACAACTATATGTACAGTTTGGGTCTGATTATTGGTGGTGGTACATCGCAAATTCAGAAAAATATAATTGCCGAGCGCGGTTTGGGTTTGCCCAGGGAGCCAAAGGCGAAGACGTTGTAATTTGTTTTGTAGTCTGGCCTGGTGTCATTTCGGCCCGCCATGTGGCGCGTATGATTGCTGAGCCAGCCCCAGGGGGATGCTGTAGCAATCCCGACTGGCTTACTGCTGTCCCTTATGATCTGGCAGGAGAAAACCTGGCAGGAAAAACTGACAGAAGAAAAAGCCGATTAGTTCAAACTATTTTGCTATTTGTAGCCAGGTATTTTTGCAGCCAGGTTTTGTTGAATGATCTGAATTCAGTCAGCGTTACCTGGTTTATGCTTTTGTTCTGGTGTAGGTAAAAACCCTTGATGTTACCTATTAGCTCTTCGTCTTCGAATATATCCGCACCTTTACCGGCAAATATTTCACTGTTGTATAACTCTTTTTCGTGCATGTGCTGAGTTAATTCATCCCATGTCTCGAATTGCTGGTCATATTCATACAATACGCTGCCGTCGATGTTGTATACATTCGCTGATATCTTGCAGACTTCATACATTGTGATCGCCCTGTTTTCTCAGAGGCATCACCACTAAACGACATGGTGTCGGTTAGCCTACTGGCCTCCAGACGCCCATTATGCACAGGCATAGCCGGATGCGATGATTATTGGCTTTAAACTTGCATGGAAGGTATTTGGCAGGCGACGAAAGGGGTGCTGGCGTTCAGGCGTAGCTGCTGTACGGAATGAATGTTGTACGGAATGTTGAATGTAGTAGAGGCAAAAATGGGGCTGATTGCAATGCCTGCTGATTTTCTTGTGGGAACACTAGCCTGTCATATTGGGGGATATCCAGGGATCAAGTTGAAGCTGGATATGGGCTAAGCCCCTACAAGTATTAGAAATTTATGGTCAATTCTTTAGCCTTTAGCCTTTAATATATTGCCGTACAGTGAATTGACGATTCCACACGAATCATCTTGATTATTATCAATCCACTAATTTACCGCACTAATTTACCGCCCTTGCTATATTAAATATCTTCAATAGAATACAGGGAAATAACATCATTGTGCTTTAGATTAATTTTGCGGATTTCTCTGCTCGATTCCGCACGATAACTGGATGTAGTATTTATGAAAAGCTGGATTTGGACGATACTCGTTGTCGTGTTGATTGCCGCAGGCTCCTATGCCTTTTATGTATATACCTTGCCACCAGAACTGGAGGAAGGCTTCCTCTACGGAAATGGCCACGTTGAAGGCACAGAAGTGAATATCAGTGCCGAGGTGACCGGGCGAGTGTTACGGACCAACCTCGTCGAAGGCGCTACTGTGGACAAAGATTCCTTGTTAGTTTCGCTTGATGACCGAGACAACGTTGCCAAGCTGGCTATTGCGAATGCCAGAATTGCTGCGCTCAAAATAGAGCAACAACGCTATATGGAGGAGTTAGCGACCTGGCGGGAATTATTAGCTACCGCAAAACGGGATCTGAAACGGTACACCGCGTTGCGTGAAAGGGGTATCGTCACAGTACAAAAACTAGATCAGATCACCAATGTTCATCGCGAAGCACTGGGTAAAGTCAGGGCTCTGACCGCACAGGTGGGCGAGAGCGAGGCCCGCACCACAGTCGCCGAATACGAAGCACAGTTACTGCAAATAAATATCGACAAAGCTGCTATTTACACGCCCATGGATGCTACCATTTTAGCCAAAGGTATCGAGCTGGGTGAGCTGGCAGTACGCGAAACCCTGGTCGCCGTACTGGTAGACATGGAAGATCTCGAACTCAAGGTTTATCTGCCGGAAAAGGTCATCGGCAAAGTCAAACTGGACGCCCCGTGTAAAGTGCGCGTCAGTGCCTTTGACGATCGTTATTTTGATTGCCGTGTCAAGCGAGTCGACCAGCGCGCGCAGTTTACGCCCCGAGATATAAACATGCCTGAAGAACGAGTACGTATGGTCTTTGGTGTGGTGTTAGCGCTGGAAAATTCCCAGGGTTATCTAAAACCAGGTATGCCCGCAGACTCGTGGATTCGCTGGGATGATAATCAGCCCTGGCCCGCCAGACTGGTAATTCCACGTTAAGCTTAGCCGCGTTAAGCAGGCGTTTCTGTATGCAATTATTTCCTATAAAACCATTTCCTATAAAATGATGCTGAAGTAATCCCGTGTTTGAAGTAACGATATGAATTCCTCAGTTGACATCAATCCCCGCGCTTCTGGCACTCTGTCTGAAGATACACGGGGTGTCATTGTCACCAAAGACCTCTGTCGTGCCTATGGCGATAAGGTTGTATTGCGCAACGTCAATCTGAGCATTAGAGACAGCGAAATTTTTGGCCTGCTGGGCCCTGATGGTGCCGGGAAGACCACCCTCATGCAGGTGATGGCCGCTATTCTGGATCCCACGGAAGGCACATGTACTGTGATGAACCATGATTCAGTGAAGGATGCATACTGGATCAATTCACATATCGGTTACATGTTTCAGGGCTTTGCGCTCTACGACAAATTATCAATCGAAGAAAACATGAAGTTTTCTGCGGATATTCGCGGCCTGCCCAAAGACCTGTTTGAATCTCGCCAGGAACGCTTGCTCAAAATGGCGGGCCTGTACAAATTTTTGAGTCGTCCCGCCGGTAACCTGTCGGGCGGCATGCGCAAAAAGCTATCACTGTGCACCAACCTGATTCACGAGCCACGTCTATTGTTACTCGATGAATTGAGCCTCGGCGTCGATCCAGCCTCCCGAAAGGAACTCTGGGATATGCTTCATGAGTCTCGGGATGATGGTGTCACCGTGGTAATCAGTACGCCGTACATGGATGAGGCCGAACATTGCGATCGCCTGGCATTTCTCCATGAAGGCGAGGTTATTGCAGTTGACAGCCCCAGCAATTTACATACCCGTTGCGCCGGGCATGTATACGAGCTGAGCACTGATGATCGAGGTGCCGCGCATAACGCCCTGGTTGCCCATAAAGATGCCCTCAGTATTCGTCACCTTGCTGAAAGTGTGCATTTCCAGTTGCTGACAGAAAACTTCATCGCTGCAGATCTCGAGGCGGAACTTAAAAAAAATAACGGTGTTATCAAAGCGATGGAGCCGTCACTGGACGATGCATACACTATGTTGAGTGGCGGTGAAAAAAGCACTGCTTATGCTGAAAGGCCGCCAAAAATTCATCTCCCTGAAAGGCTGCCCGAAGGCGGCAGAATACTCACGGAAGGTCTAACTATCCGCTTTGGGGATTTCGTCGCTAACGATCATGTGTCCCTGGATATCCCCCCCGGCGAAGTATTTGGTTTTCTAGGTGCCAATGGTGCGGGTAAAACCACATTTATACGCACCTTGTGTGGACTTCAGCCTATCACTGAAGGTAACGCCTGGATCGGCGGTGTCAGTGTCCGCGATGAGCACAGAAGATTGAGCGATCATATCGGCTATATGTCGCAACGATTCTCCCTCTACCCTGATTTGACAGTGGCGGAGAATCTTTCCTTCTTTGGCGGAATTTATGGTCTGAGTCGGAGTGACAGGAAAAAAGCCATTGAATGGGCGGTGAGTGTTACCGACCTTGGTGATGTAAAGGACAATCTGGTGGCAGATATGTCAGGGGCGCTCAGCCAACGCCTGGCATTGGCCTGCGCCATTATGCATGAACCGGCGGTGGTTTTTCTCGATGAGCCCACATCCGGAGTCAGCCCCGCCGCCCGGTACAAGTTTTGGCAGCTGATCCAGACCCTGGCCGAAGTGGGCACGACAATATTTGTTACCACACACTACATGGAAGAGGCCAATTATTGTCACCGCCTCGGCATGATGCACCAGGGTCGCCTCATTGGCGTTGGACAGGCCGATCAATTAATTAGCGACCTGCCGCCAGAAATTGAAGCAGAAACCATTGAAGATATGTTTCTGGCCTATATCAAGATAGAAGACGCGCGCCTTGAAGCAGAGCAGGCGTCTTAGTCCCGTGCTCAGGAATCCAATGCTTATATCGATAATAAGCCTTAATCAGCTGATACCCTATGTGAGTCATGATCTAATTAGTGATAACAGAGCCTTATGAAATTACATAGACTGTTCGCCGTAATGCGCAAGGAGAGCCGCGAGATCATACGTGACCGGATCACGCTGTCCACTGCGTTCCTGTTCCCGGTAATGATGCTGTTTATGTTCGGCTATGCTATTTCCCTTGAAGTAGAAGACGTCAAACTCGGCGTGCTGGATCAGGATCAAACGCCGTCAAGCGCCGCCCTGGTCGATGCTTTCGCTGAAAGCCGGTATTTCAAGTTGGTCAGGCGCTACAACTCGGAGTTAGAAATCCGTGACTCCATGGAGATCAGTGAGGTCAAACTCGCACTGGTGATACCACCGGGCTTCAACGCTTTGGTGGGACGCGACAATTTGCCCGAAGTACAATTGCTTATTGATGGCACTTATTCTGCGACTGCACTGGTTGCGCTTAATTACGGCATGTCTATTGTCTCGCGTTTCAAAGACCGGGATAACAAGCTGATCGATATCCAGACCCGTATCTGGTACAACCCCAGCTTGCAAAGTGTTATTTATGTTGTGTCCGGCCTGTATGCTGTGATTATCGCAGCGTTCCCACCACTGTTGACAACGCTGGCCATCGTGCGCGAGAAAGAGAGCGGCTCGATACAGCAGATTTATGCCTCTCCTTTAACGGTGCCAGAATTCCTGCTCGGCAAACTGATTCCTTATGGTTTTATTTCCAGCTTGCAACTGGCTTCGATTGTGGCACTGGGTTATTACTGGTTTGGTGTGCCTTTTAACGGCAGCCTGGGCTATTTAGCCATTGCCGGTCTGATCTATGTGTTTTGCAATGTTGGTATTGGTTTGTTGATCTCGACGATTACCGATAGCCAGCTATTGGCCGTGTTACTTGCTCTGGTGGTGACCATGATGCCGTCAATGTTATTTTCCGGTTTTGTCTTCCCGATTTACGCCATGGCCGAGCCGGTACAGCTTTATACGCATATTTTTCCGGCCCGATATTTCGTCGATGCTTCTCGAGGAATTATCCTCAAAGGTGCCGGTCTCAATGAAATGTTGCAGCCGCTAGGTTTATTACTTGGCTATACACTAGTGGTGTTCTTTAGTGCCGTTGCTATTTTTAAAAAGAAGGTTGCCTGAGTAAGCTTCGACTAGATATCACTCAAAGCCAGTATATTATTCGTTTGTAATAGCCAAACTGTGTTAGTGAAAGCGCAAAGTAAGTTTAAAGAAAGAGGAGAAACATCATGTGGAGACGCCTGAACGCTCTGATTCTCAAAGATGTCATTCAATTTGCCCGCGATAAAACCATTCTCGGCGTGGTGTTCTGGTTGTATACACTCGAAGTGTTGATCTGCGGTTATGCCATGACCTTTGAAGTGAAGGATCTACCCATTGCGGTTATTGACCACGACCGCAGTGTTGTTAGTCGCAATCTGATTGACAAATTTACTTTGTCAGAGGCTTTTGAGGTGGCCGGTTACCCCGAGAATCAGGAACAGGCTGAAAGCTGGATGCGCCGTGGCAAGGTAAAGTATGTCATGGTGATTCCCAATAAATTTTCGGAAGATTTGCGCCGTGGTGAGTCCCCCGGACTGCAGGTTTTACTCGACGGCACCAACTCCAATGCCGCCTCCCTGGCAAAGGACTATACCACAGCAATTGTTAGAGCTTTTGAGACTGAATTTAGCCAGGATGCCGATCAGGGTGCGACCACGGTACGACCGACGGTGCAAATTTGGTATAACCGCGCCCAGACACTGGAATCTTTCGTCGTATTGTCCATGATCGTAGCCGCGATATTAATGGTTGGCACCATTCACTCGGCGGCATCAATTACCCGGGAAAAAGAAGTCGGCACTATCGACCAGCTTATGGTGACGCCGACCAACGTGTGGGAGATTTTTCTCGCTAAAACCATTCCGACACTCGTGGTTGGCATTCTCGCATTCTTTCCCAGCCTGTTTATTATCTGGTGGTTTGGCGTACCTATGAAAGGCAGTTTGCTATTGTTCCTTTTCCTGATGGCGGTCTTTTTAATAAGCGCTATCGCTATCGGGGTGATGATTGCATCCATTACCAAGACGCTACAACAAACCTTATTGCTGTGTTTTTTCGGCCTGTTTCCGGTTATGTTTATGTCCGGCACCATGACACCTATCGACTCCATGCCCGAGTTTCTTCAGCCAATAACGCTGATCAGCCCAGTCCGCTACTTTATGGACATCTGTATGGGTATATTTTTGAAGGGCGTTGGTATTGCCGAGCTATGGCCGGCAGCCCTCAGTATGGCGGGTATTGGCGCAGCGCTCTATCTGATAGCGGGGTGGCGGTTTAAGCACAATTTGTCGTCCTGAACGCTATACCTCAATCGCGTCAGCTTACTATTTATTGTGAGGTTCAGCGCTTTAACCAGGAGCTAATAGAGCGTTCCATAGCTTCTGGTTCGATCTCCCAGTTGTAAGATGCGGCCAGTCTATCGTCGGGGGTCATGAGATACAGCACAGAACTATGACTCATGGTGTAGTCGTTACTGCCGGCGGTTTGGGCTGCTATTTTTGCGCGCGTTGCCTGCCAGGCTTTTAGTACCTGCGCGATTTCCTCAGGTGAGCCAGTCAGGTAAATAATACGCGGATCAAAGGCCTTCGCGTACTGACTTAGCCGCTCCGGCGTGTCCCGTTCCGGGTCAACAGTAATGAACAGGGGATAGAGTTGGTCGGCTAATGGTCCCAGCTGCTTTAATGTTTGCGACATACGGCTCAGTGTCGTCGGGCAGACATCCGGGCAGTGGGTAAAACCGAAAAAGATCAACTTGTACCGGTCTGAAAAGTCGGTATTGGTCACCGGCGTGGTTGACTGGTCGACAAGTGAAAATTCACCGCCTATCCCGGCTTCAGTGCCCGGGGCTACAGCGCCTTCACTACGACCCAGCTGTATTAGATAATCTACCAGCGCTACAGTAACAAGTAGTGCCAGGATCACCAGCGTGGTCAACAGGCCTCTTTTAAGTGTCATATTTTAAGTGATATTTTTTAAGTGTCATAAACTTTGCAAATCTATTAATTGTAGTCTCAGGATATATTAACCCCAGGCCTTACTAATTCATTCGCGACGCGCTGTGATCATATTTGTGTGTGTTCTTGCCACACGTGTTGACGCACTTTCCATAACGCTTTATATAATATGGCGATGACCACGATTAAACAAAACAAAACCGGTCAGCTGACCCTGGCAATCCTGCTGATTATCGCAGGTACGGTGGCTTATGTTAGCTACCGACAGCAAGTTTTTGAGGTGCTGGCATCAGGTACACAGTGGGTATTGATCACCTGTGGTTTTGTACCCGAAGGCGGAGAAGATATACAGAGCGATCGTTTGCGCAAACTCTATTATGCTGCGCGGATGTTCAACGAAACCCCTCCCAAAGTACTAATGACTGAAGATCGCCTGGCGGCCGAGCGCTACCCTGGCATGGGCTTTGGCATGATCCACACCTTCGATACCCGACCCGTATCAACAATAATAGGCGGCTGGCTGTTTGCTATCCCATGCACCTATTTCACAGATGGTCGTAATTGCAATAAACCCCGAACCACTGCCCGTCTCAAGGTGAGTGCCGTAGATTTCAGGCCGATCAGTTATGAGACGATAGAACAATTTCTGAGCGCTGCTTCCCCAGACGTCATCCGCATCACCATTGCGGGGCTGGAGGGCTGGCCACAAAATTGGTGGCAACAAAAGACCATCAACGACAATTATCATCGCTATAGCCCGCCTGAAGAGAGGCATAAAGATAATGAATTCGTTTGCACGGATACTCAATGGGCTGAGGCGGAGGGTGTGATGGATCATTGCCTCCTGCGTTTTATGCACGGAGACGACGTCATAGTGGAACTGAAATTTGCAGCCGTTCAGAGGGATCGATGGGCTGATATACGGAATCAGGCAAAGCTCCTTGTAAACAGCTTTCAGGTGAAACAATAAAGCCATTTGCGAATATCAAATCGGTCGCAGGTCTAAATTAAGTATCTAGACCTGGTGTCCCCATACGGTGCCAGCCATTTACCCCCTTGCCAGGTTTTGCAAGTGTGCCTGCTATCCTGCATCAGTCAGCACATGGCCGTTGCTGTGCTTACCGATATAGGCTTTATGATCTGCGTGGTGCAGTAGGTCCTGTATCAAGTTTTACCCAGGGTTTGATGTTGATCATATAAACAGAAGTGCAACTTGTATTTTTATGGATGATCTCCTCTCGATATTTGAAATATATGAGTGCGCAGACTAGGATCGGGCGCTCTTTACTTTTTTGTCACAAAGGATGGAAGAAATGGAAAAGTTTCAGATAAGAAAAATGGCAGGGGTCATCGCACTTGCGGCACTGCCTTCTCTGGCCTTCGCTGAAGCGCCGGGTGGCCCTGATTGTGGTTGGGGTAATATGCTATTTAAAGGTGAGTCTGGGCTTGGGTCACACATGATCGCTTCAACTACTAACGGCACCTCAGGAAACGCTACTTTTGGCATGACCAGTGGTACCAATGGGTGCTCTGCTAATGGCACCTTGACTTACGGTGGCACCAGTC
>QNFP01000030.1 GCA_003645535.1 Gammaproteobacteria bacterium
GTGTAGCCCCGTCTTCACCCACTAGCCCGGCCCGATCAATGGCGAACGTTACATCAAGATTTTGCAGCGCAACATCGTGTATTAACTGATCGTAGGCGCGTTGTAAAAATGTTGAATAAATAGCTACCACTGGTTTTTTTTGTCCACAGGCCAGGCCCGCAGCGAGTGTCACCGCATGTTGCTCGGCAATCGCGACGTCGTAGAAGCGCTCGGGGAAACGCTGGGCAAATTCCACCATGCCGGAACCTTCACCCATGGCCGGTGTGATAGCGACAAGATTGGGGTCTTGCGCTGCCATATCACACAGCCAGTCACCAAATACCTGTTGATACTTGAGTGGAGGGGGAGGCGTTTCGCATACAGAGATATTTTCTGATGCTTTAACAGAGGCCTCTATTTTGTTAATGGCGTGATAATTGATGGGATCCTGTTCTGCTGGAATAAACCCTTTGCCCTTTTGGGTCGCAACGTGCAGAAGTACCGGGCCGGTGACTTTTTTCAGGTTTTCCAGGGTGTGAACAAGTAATGGAATATTATGGCCATCAATGGGGCCAATATAAGTGAACCCCAGTTCTTCGAAGATTATTCCTGGGGCTACCAATGCCTTCATTAATTCTTCTGTTTTGCGCACCAGGACACTGGTAGAAGGAAAAGCTTTCAGAACGCGCTTTGCACTTTCTCGAAACAGGTTGTAGGCTTTGCTCGACCAGAGCTTGGAAAAGTAAGTGGCCAAACCACCGACATTTTTAGAAATGGACATATTGTTGTCATTGAGGACAACTAATAAGTCCTGATCGACATGGGCTATGTGATTGAGGGCTTCAATTGCCATACCGGCGGTCATTGACCCATCACCAATAACAGCAATGGCTCGATCATCTCTGTTATCCATGGCCGCGGCGATTTTCATGCCGAGAGCCGCACTCAAAGATGTACTGGAATGGCCAACGCCGAAAGCATCGTAGTTACTCTCAGTTCGTTTGGGAAAGCCAGAAAGCCCACCGTGCTGGCGAATAGTCAGTAATTGCTCGCGCCGCCCGGTGAGAATTTTGTGGGGGTAGGTTTGATGACCCACGTCCCAGATAAGTTTGTCTCGGGGTGTGTCAAAAACAAAGTGTAATGCGGTGGTGAGTTCTACGACGCCCAGTCCTGCACCAAAGTGACCTCCAGTCTGCCCCACAGAATAAAGAAGGAAAGCGCGCAGTTCATCTGCCAGCTGGCTAAGCTGATCTTCCGGTAAATTGCGTAAATCACGGGGTTGATCGATAAGATCAAGGAGCGGTGTGCTCGGCCGGGTCAGGGGTATTTCTGAAAATGAAGCAGTCATTTCAACGAGACTTGATTTTTCTAGGCGGCAATCTTACACGAAAACAGGCATCAGGAACCGCTCTGTCGCTAGAAATCCTGATCGACAATGTAATGGGCAATGCCGCGCAGCTGTTTAGCCTCATCCCCAAACCCGTCGAGAACCTGAAGGCTCTGTTGAAGCAGGTCATTGAGAATAGCTTTCGACCGCTCTACACCCAACAACGATGTATAGGTGGATTTATTTAATTTGATGTCGGCACCAGCTTGTTTGCCAAGGGTTTCGGTGTCACTAAGCACATCGAGAATGTCATCCCTGACCTGAAAGGCAAGGCCTATGGTTACACCATAACTATGCAGCGCTTGCAGATTATCCTCACTTGCGTGGCCGGTACTCAGTGCTCCCATAACAACACTGGCAGCGATTAAATCTGCTGTTTTACGTCTATGCATGGTTTCAAGGTAAGTGATATCAACTAACTTGTTGGTAGCATCTAAATCCATTGCCTGACCGAGCACCATCCCGGCTACACCGCTGGCCTGGGCTAAATGCTTCGATAGCAAAACCACAAGGTTTGGCGGGAGATCTTCAATTAGAGTTAATTGTTCGAAAGCCAGGGCCTGTAGGCCATCGCCAGCCAGTATAGCCGTTGCTTCACCGAAGGCTTTGTGACAGGTGGGTTTGCCCCGCCGTAGTTCGTCATCATCCATGCTTGGCAGGTCATCATGAATCAGAGAGTAGGTGTGTAATAACTCAACGGCACAGGCCACTTTATCGGAGGCATTTGATGCATTACCATCCACCAGACATTTCGCCACGGATGCGCCTGCGTACACCAGACACGGCCTGATACGTTTGCCACTACCCAACGTAGCGTAGCGGATGGCCTCCATTAGTTGCGGGTTCGGCCCGCCAACAGGCAGACAGTTTTCTAATAACAGATTAGTACGGTTGCGATAGTGCTCAAGAAAGGTGTCAATGCCAGAGCTCACTCGCTGCCCTCACCAACAAACTTTGTATTAACCACATCACCGTTGGGTTGTGTGGTCAATAAACGTACCCGTTGCTCGGCGTTTTGCAAAGCCGACTGACAATCGCGAGTGATTTTGATACCTTTTTCAAAGGATTTCAGCGATTCTTCAAGCCCCAGATTACCTTCTTCTAAAACTTCGACGATCGCTTCCAGTTGTTGAAGGCTGGCCTCGAAATCTATATTTTTTTTTCTTGTCGCCATAGGAAAATTAGCCTCAGAAAATATTAGCGTCTGTGAGTGTTAACAGGCCCTGGTAAGCTGATCCGGCGGTGGTTAGTCATCGCCGACGAAGCCCGCTAATCATGTAGGAGATATCTTACAAAATATGTCTGATTTACCCGGTAGTTTTGCCCAGCCACGTGGCGCATTATGCATCAGGCATGGATGCGATGCACACGGATGTAGCTTTTGTTTCATTGCTTTTGGTTCATCAATATTGCCTTGTTATTGTTTTTTGATAATAGGCACATCAGGGAAATTGTTGATCAGAATCAGGAGGCTACGAAAATTTAGCCCTTTCCTTGTATAGGTAAAGGCAGGGCCAGGAATCAGGCCCGATTTGACGACGCTCCATGGCTGGATAGCGTTCTCCTACTACTTTTAGCCCCTTACCTGTTAGGTATAGGGGCTTTTTTTGTCTGCGCCTTTTTTGCTGCGGATTTAATCCAATTTTTACTACGGATTTACTACGGAGCTCTTTCTTGATCAGGGTTTTTGGCTGTGGAACTTGGATTGACAGTCACAGTCAGGATACTATGCCATTGCACACACCCTTAATTTTGGAGGTCTGGTTTCAGAAAACGCCCATTCAGCAAGCTCCAATGTAAGACTATTGCGGCTAAATTTAACTTGTTTCGACGACCATCATCGGCAACCTACGCTCTTTTGCAGGGGCGACAGAAAAGGGCTGGGCGTGCGTCACCGGGAGTTTTATGCAGGCTTGGCAAAAACATAGAGGAAGTGTTTGATGCAAGCTAAAATCTTGCGTTTAAACTTGGCTGGTCAGCCTATTGAGTGGGTGGACTGGCAGACAGCGGTTTGCCTGTATGCCAGGGAGCTGGTGACCTGGAGTCTTGGCGACGTAGTGCATCAGATCCATGGCGGATATTCTCGTATAACTGGCGCGCAGACCGTAATAGACCTGCCCAGTATTATTGCCTGCGGCGGTGAGCAGCTGGCACGACCGCGAACGAGCTATCCGCTATCTAACACTGCGTTGTTCGCCAGAGATAGCCACCTGTGTTTGTATTGTGCACGGGAGTTTCCGCAACATGAGCTGACTCGTGATCATATTGTGCCCTTGTCTCGGGGTGGTTCCGATCGCTGGGAAAACGTGGTCTCTGCATGTAGACGCTGTAATCAGCACAAGGGTAATCGTCTGTTGGAAAATATTGGTATGGAACTGATTGCCTTGCCTTACCGGCCCAACAACGCGGAATATCTGGCGCTTATCAATTCGCGGCGTATTCTGACGGATCAAATGGAATTTCTACGCACCCAGTTTTCAAAAAATAGTCGATGGTTGTAATGCTTCTGAAAACCGTTTGTGAATTCTTGTGGATTAGCGAGGTAGAGTCATATGCACCTTGGGATTGAAGGTCGCGATGCCATAGTTTGCGGTGCTAGTAAGGGCCTGGGCAAAGGCTGTGCGCTGGCGTTAGCTGCTGAAGGTGTTAACGTCACGCTGGTTGCCCGTACCCCCGAAACACTAAAACTGGCACAGCAGGAAATACAGGGGATTAGCAAAGCAAAGGTCACAGTGGTTGTCGCTGATATCACTACGGATAGTGGTCGAGATGCTGTTATGGTGGCCTGCCCGATGCCGGACATTCTGGTCAATAATGCCGCTGGTCCCCCACCCGGAGATTTTCGTGATTGGACTCAGAAAGAGTGGTTCGATGCGGTAAACAGCAATATGTTTTCGGCTATCGATATGATTCGTCGTACTGTCGATGGTATGGCTGAGCGAGACTTTGGGCGTATCGTTAATATCACCAGTATCTCGGTAAAGACACCTATGCCCGGCCTGGGCTTGTCCAACGGTGCTCGTGCCGGTTTAACCGGTTGGGTAGCCGGCGTAGCGAGAGAATTTGTACGCCAAAATGTCACCATCAATAATCTGTTGCCTGGGCTTTTTGATACGGACCGGGGTAATGGCTACCTGGCCTATCGGGCCAGCTGTGATGGTGTTGATGTTGACCAGTATGTCGAGCGTTATTTTGCCGACAACCCGGCGGGACGGTTGGGTACCTGTGAGGAGTTTGGTGCGGCCTGTGCTTTTTTGTGTAGTGCTTTAAGTGGGTATATGTCAGGCCAAAATATTCTTCTCGATGGAGGGCAGTTCCCCGGGACATTTTAACTGGTTTATCGGTAACTGGTTTATCGATAGCTGATTTATAGGTAATTGGTTTATAGGCAATTGATTTATAGGTAGTTGGTTTATCGCGCCGCTACTAAGCCAGCTACTTAAGCCGTTAATCTGGTCAATATGCTCTGAATAAACAAAACAATAATTAACAAAGGGCATACAAAGCGTATATATACCGGCCAGATTTTCCAGAACCAGCTGAACTCCACATTGTTGTAACCTGAACGGATTTCATTTAACAGACGATCCCTGTGCAACACCCACCCAGCAAATATGCATAACACTGCGGCCAGCAGCGGTTGGCTGTACTTTGTGGTGATGTCCACAACGGCGTCAAAAAGAAAATCGAAGTAGAAAACAATACACGCGCTGTTAGCAAAAATAATCGCACCAGTTATCCAGGTTGCTTTGCTGCGTGACAGTTGAAAGTGTTCACTTGCAAATGCGACCGGTACTTCCAGCATTGATATCGAAGACGTTAGTGCAGCGATAACCATCAGTGAAAAAAAGATGACGGCGATGGCCATACCGGCCAGTCCCAGAGAATTAAATAGCAGGGGTAATACTTGCAGAATCAGGCCGGGGCCGGCAATCAGCGCATTATTGATATCGTAAATTTGTACACCCTGTGCGAGCGCTACGAACATTGCTGGAATGATTAGCAAGCCCGCAAGCAGTGCAACACCCGTATCAGCCATTGCCACCAGTGCACCGACAAGCGGTAAGTTCTCATCTTCACGAATGTAGGATCCGTAGATCAGCATGGTACCTACGCCCAATGACAGCGAGAAAAAGGCCTGGCCCATAGCGCTAATCAATAACTGGGGGCTAAAAATATGGGTAAAGTCTGGCAGTAGATATACCTTTAGTCCTCGCACTGCGCCTTCCTGAGTGAGTACATAGCTGGTGAGCAGTATTATTAACAGTATCAGGGTGGGCATTAACCGCGTTGACCAGCGTTCGATCCCATCTCGCACCCCATTGGCGACTACCGAAGCGGTCAGTATGGAAAATAGCAGACAAAATATCAGGTTGCGCGATACGCTAAAGTCGGCAAGCCATGAAGAGTATGCCGGCAAACCCAGTGCTGAGGCGGGCGAGGAGAGGATGTTTGCCATCATCCAGCCAGCGACGATGGCATAAAAAGCCAAAATCAGACTGGAGACAATGACGCCGCAAAGCCCTGCGAAACTACCGATAGATTTCACCAGGGGTTTGGCGGCAACTGACGGTAGTGCGTTAACCATATTCCGGCGTGTATGGCGTCCGATTACAAGCTCTGCCATAAGTGCGGGATACGCCAATACGCAAACAAAAGCTACATACATCAGCACAAAAGCTGCGCCGCCATTGTTTGCAGTCTGGGTAGGGAATCCCCAAATATTACCCAGGCCTACCGCAGAGCCAGTGGCAGCCATAATAAAGCCGATTCGCGAAGTGAATTGCTCGCGGCCGCTTGTCTTCAACGTAATTAAGGCAGGTATAGTGCTGGATCTGTTAAGCTGGTTATTTGAATTCTGGTTTGCGCTTTTCTCGGAACGCAGTCACCCCCTCGCGGGTGTCTTCATCGAGAAACAGAAATGGCATCACGTCTTTGGCATAGGTGACATCTGCGCCACCCAGTTCGCGATTATATACAGACTTGGCGTAACGAATGGCCATTTGGGGTTTGCTGGCCAGCTTGTCAGCCAGTGCAAAAGCCTGCTCCAGTAATTGCTCGTGGGGCACGACTTTGAGCACCAGGCCGAGCTCTTTCGCTTCCTGGGCAGAAACAGGTTCGCCGAGCATGCTCAGATACTTGGCCATTTGACGTCCCACTAATTCGGCAAGTCGCACAATGGCGAAACCGGGCAATAAACCTAATTGTATTTCCGGTACGCCAAATTTAGCCTGTTCAGAAGCTATAACAAAATCACAGGCAATGGATATTTCGAAGCCGCCGCCGAAAGCATAGCCGTTCACTGCTGCGATAACAGGTTTGCTGGTGTTTTCAGGCAGGGCGAGTACATCGAGCACTTTGTCGATAAATTGTTTTGCATAGGTGGTGGTAAACTCGAAACCGCTGATGTCAGCGCCAGCACAAAAGGACTTTTCTCCCGCACCGGTGATAATGATGACCCGCACTGCCGGGTCATCATCTGCCTGCGCTAGCGCAGTCGTCAGCCCGCTGCGTATACCGGGACTCAGGGCGTTTAGCTTGCTGGGTTCATCCAGTGTTACCAGTGCTGTCGTGCCTTTGACTTCATATTCTACGCTGTCGAATCGCATGGCCAGGCTCCTTGATTACCCCTTGATTGAGGGCAGAATTATTTTTCTGTTCAATATGTGTAACTTAATATTTGCAACTAAGCATTTGCGACTCAACGCATTAATTCAACAAGCGCGGCGATCTATTCAGTTGTCTGGTTAGTCGCTATTTTAGTTGAATCGGACTGACCTATAACACGCTTATGTAACCATTCCATAAAGCCTTCCATAATCGAGTACACCGGCGGTACCACCACCAGGGTCAGCAGAGTGGACGACAGCATGCCGCCAATAACTGCGACAGACAGTGGCCCGTTGGTTTCGTGCCCGGCACCAAATCCCAGTGCGGCGGGCAGCAATGCCAGAATGACAGTGAATGATGTCATAAGCACTGGGCGCAGGCGAATAGGGCAGGCTGCCAGCAAGGCCTCGTCAATAGCCATGCCCGAAGCGCGACGCTGGTTGGTGATATCCACCAGCAGGATCGAATTTTTGGCTACCAGCCCAACGAGCAGTACCAGACCGATCATTGAATAGGTATTCAGGGTGTGGCCAGTAAGCCACAACGCGATGATGCCGCCGATCATAGCCAGAGGTTGCGCAGTCATGATAATGAAGGGCTGAATGAAGGAGTTGAACTGACTGGCGAGGACCATATAAAGCAGCACGGTTGCCAGGGTGAAGGCAAACAGCATATTCGCAGCGGTTTTGCCAAATTCTTCCGACTGACCTTTGAAGGTCAATGTGTAGCCAATAGGCAGTATTTCCTCGCCAGTGCTGCGTACGGTATCGATAGCTTCAGCCAGCGGCATAAGCGGTTTGCCATAAAACGGCGCAGAATAGCGTAGGTCATAGCGTGAAATAGAGGCGGGCCCAAGTGTCTCTTCGAGTTTGGCAACGGTATCGACGCGAATCATTTTGCCAGTCCGTGAGCGCAGGTAAATGCGATTTAGATCGCTGGCTGACTGAAAGTGTCCGTCTGCGGCTTTAACACGAATGTCATAGCGCTCGCCATCGCCTGGATCATCATTATATTTGGCGACATCAAGGCCGCCCACCATAACGTTAACTGCCTGGGCGATATCGCGGGTCGAAAAACCTAAATCAGCGGCACGGACGCTGTCTACGGTTAGCTGGTATTGCGGTAGTTCAAGATTCAGATCCAGATCGATATTGCCCATACCTTCGATGTCGCGTAATTTATCTTCTAGCAGATAGGCGAGGCGCGCAACTTCGTCAAGGTTGGGGCCATTGATGGAGTATTGCAGCGGCTCCCCACGTGAACCACCGAGTTTTGGAATGGGTGCGGGAAAGGCTCTTGCTCCGGGTACTGTGGCTAGTTCTTTGGCCAGTACCTTGATGAGTTCCTGTTGACTCTGGTCTCGCTCGGTTGCGGGAGTCATACGCACAAAGCCCATGGCTGTGGTGACCTGTCTTCCACTGGTCCCCAGGCCAAAAAAGTAACTCATAATGACATCGTCATGAGAGGCAAGAATGTCTTCGACCTCTTTAAGCCTGCCGCTGGAATACTCGATTCCAGAACCCAGGGGTGTACGGACAATGACCATAAAACTGCCTTCGTCCTGTCCGGGCGAGAATTCCTTACCGATGTCCTTCAGAAAGAACATCGAACCCATCACCAGTAGCCAGGTGATACCAATCACCGTCCAGCGGAATCTTAATGCCACGCCAAGTAGCCTGGCGTAGTTGCGCTCCATACTGCGAAAGCTCTTCTCCAGCCAGTAATACAGGCCGCCTTCGTGTTCTTCAACCTGGAGAAAGCGTGAACATAGCATGGGGGTAAGGGTCATTGAGACGAACCAGGACACCAGTACGCCCACCGTCACCACCACGGCAAAAGACGAGAAGAAGCGGCCAATAATGCCACCCATAAAAATAACTGGCACAAATATTGATACCAGCGACAGCGTCGCCGCCAGCACCGGGAATACCACTTCGGCGGTGCCATTAATCGCAGCTGATCTGGGGTCTGGATCAATTGATTCTCGGTGCCGAAAGATATTTTCGAGCACCACAATTGCATCATCTACGACAATGCCAATGAGCAGTAATAAGGCCAGCAGGGTCATAGAGTTGAGGGTGTAACCCAGGAAATATATGGCGGCGATAGACCCAAACAGAGATATGGGGATGGCAATGCCGATGATGATGGTTGAGCGAATGCTTTTAAGAAACATCCATACCACCAGCGCAGTGAGCAGCGTGCCAAGTATCAGATGCTCTTCCAGGGCACTGACCATATCGCGAACGAATAATGAGTCGTCCGAGGCGATTGTTAATTTCATTCCGGCCGGTAGTTGAGGTCTTATCACCTCATCAATGCGCCGATAGGCCTCATCTATGATGTCGACGGTGTTGGCATTGGCTATTTTGGCGATGCCCAGGCCAACCGTGTTTTTGCCGTTAACCCGTGCCAGGCTTCGGGCATCAGCCATGCCATCTTCGATATCTGCCATGATGCCGAGTTTTAGTGGAGCGCCATCTCGATACGCAACCACCAGGTTTTCCAGCTCTTTCGGGTTGTGATACTCCATGTCGAGCTTGACCATGTGCTCGGTTTCGCCACTGACCAGAAATCCGCCGGGCATCATGAAATGTTCGTTGCGGATAGCCGTGAGTATTTCGTTGGTGGTGACATTAAAGGCGGCCATCCGGTCGAGATCAAGGTTGATTCTAATCGTGCGTTCTCGACGGCCACCAATACGAATCTCGCCAACGCCATTAATGGTTTCAAGATTTTTCTTGATGATATTGATAGCATAGGAATTAAGTTGCTGAAGGGTCCTGTCCCCCTCAAGCGCCAGCCACATAATGGGCGATGCGCCGAATTCCAGCTTGGCGACGATAGGTGGATCGGCATCCTGCGGCAACAGGTTAAGTACCTGGTTAACCTTCGCCTGTATTTCATCGAAGGCAACGTTGGTGTCTTTGTCCAGATCAAAGGTGACCACCACCGTCGAGTTGCCAGGGGACGAGGTCGACGAAATATGTTCGATGCCAGGTACGGCGTTAACCGCTGTTTCAATGATATTAGTGATGGACGCATCGATAACGCTGGGGTTAGCGCCAATCAGGTTGGTTTTTACGGCGACTAAAGGGAATTCGGCGGCTGGGTAACGATCAACCCCAACCCTTGAATAGCCGATCAGGCCGAATAATATGAGTACCGCTGACAACATCGTGGTCAGCACGTGGCGGTTGATGGAGATAGTAGGCAGGTTCATAGTTTAGTTACTATTTGACACAGTGATAAGCGCACCGTCGGTAAGATAGCCCGCGCCGTTAACTACAATGGTTTCATCACCCTTGAGGCCGGATATTACTTCTACCCTGCCGCGCAGGTATTCGCCGGTTTCCACGATTTGTTGTACGACAATATTGTCCTTGACGACGTATACCACTTTACCCGCCGGGCGCAGAACCAGCGAAGCTAGCGGCACAGTAATAGCGTTAGCTCTTTTTTCGAGGACGATCGTGCCGGTGACACTGGCGCCAGGCTGCCATTTGCCAGGATTGTCTACAATTGTCAGGACATCAATAGCGCGGTTACTGGTGCCTACAATGGGCCTGATTTCCATGATTTTGCTGACCAATGTGGTATCGGGGTCGAGCGGCGATACCAGTCTGACTTCGAGCCCCCTGGAAATTCTTGGCGCGAGCGTTTCTGGTAATGGTAGCCGCGCTCTTAGCTTGTCTATTTTCGTAATACGCAGTAAAGGATCACCCACCTTTACGAAATCACCAATGCTGGCCAATTCTGCATCGACCACACCGGTGTAGGGTGAAATGACTCGGGTTTTGGTCAAACCGCGTTGCTTTTGTTTGAGCCGCTGCCGCGCAGCTTTGAGTTGTTCTTGCAGTGCATCCAGTTGAGCTTTGGCTTCGTCGTACCGGTCAGTGGAGATTAGCTTGGATTCGACCAGTTTAGTGTAACGCTTGACCGTTCGTTGTTGATTGTCATATAGCGCAGTTAATTGTGCGACTTCTGCCTGCGCACCTCTTTCGGCGATGGAATAATCTTCTGTGTCCAGTTCAACCAAGAGCTGCCCAACGACTACCCGTTCCCCGGCTTTTGCATGGCCAGCGATAATCCGTCCCTCAACTTCAGCGGAGACTTCAGGTTTGAATATACTTTCTAGTGCACCAACTGAATGCTCTACGACCTCAATAGTAGTTGCTTTGACCTGGGTGGTAGTTACGATGGTCGACCGTTTAGGGGCCTGTTGTGCTGTAGCGTTCTCCTTTTGTTCAGGCTTGTCATCGCAACCTGACATAACCGTGAATACGGTCAACATAAAGGCAAAACAGGTGAGAGATTTCGACATATTGGTGGTGTCCATTACTAATTAGGTGGTGTGCTAGCTGAAAGATGCGGCCAGAGGTCTGCTGCTGGCACCAAAACAGTTTTTGTCAGCAGCATATTCGCGCTCTCCTGCCTGTATATGATTAGCCGTTATGTCAAGTTATTACATAAGATCTATGCGGAAAACACAGCAGAAATTGGCACATGACTAACGTTTAAATGAATCGATTCCAGTCGGGACTAACACGGAATACGATAGGCGTACATGAATGACCTTCCAGTTTCTTCATGCGCATTACTATAGTGTGGCAACATATTGATTTCACATGTATTAGCGGCCGACAACATCAAAAAAATGCGCTGTATTATGGCAGAAAAGATACTGCATCGCCAAGCTTTGTTACCTGTCGGTAAGCTTTATTGCTGTTGCCATGTCAAGCCCTGTCATGCGATTGGAATTGATTTAGAGCAGTATCCACTACAAATATTTGGTTGCCTCGCCGTAATGGTCTATGTTCAAATTGATCCGGTTCAATGTGACGATGTAACTTTCAGGTGCCCAGGCATCAGGTTCGTTGGGCCGTGGATTAAGCTACGGCAGTTTTTGCAACAATTTTGTTTGCGATATTGGTTGTTGTGGACGGTATCGAGTTTGTAAGTTGTTTAACAGAGGTGCCGCGGCTGTACAGGCACATCAAAATTATTCATTGAATACCGGCGGTTTAGGTATTTATTCGTTCTCTAACTAACTTCAAGGGGAAAACATTGGCTACTTGGAAAGAAGAAACTAGTAATCTAGCCGGCGTCGATCTCGCCATGATTCGTGGTGGTTCGGGCAAGCCGTTACTCGTGCTGCACGATGAGCTCGGGTATACGGGTTGGATGAGCTGGAACGAAGAGCTGGCAAAAGACAGGGAACTGATTATCCCTTTACAGCCAGGCTATGGCAAAACGCCTCGTCAAGACTGGATGTGGAGACACCGGGATGTGGCTAACTATTATTTAAATGTGATTCGTGAAATGGGTCTTGAAAAACCTGACGTACTGGGCTTTTCTGCGGGTGGTTATATCGCTGCGGAAATGGCAGCAGCGGCGCCAGAGATACTTGGCAGTATCACTCTGGTTGGTCCAATGGGTATTAAGCCTGATGAGGGTGAAATTTTCGATATCTTCGCCTGTACCATCAATAGCTGTATGCGCCAGACTGTGTTCAACAAGGACGCTAAAGAGTATGGAGAGATTTACGGCGGTGAAATGTCGGCTGAGCAGTTTGAGGCTTTTGAAGATGCGCGTGCTGAAAGTGCTCGTATCGGTTGGGAGCCCTACATGTTCAATCCAAGCCTTCCGGATCTGTTGCGTAGTGCCAAAAACACCAAACTGCCCACTTTACTGATTCGTGGTAGTGAAGATGCCGTCGTGCCACAGGATTGCATCAGGAAGTATCACGATGCGCTGCCACAGGCAGACATCGTAACCATTAAGGGCGTGGGCCACAGGCCGGAAATCGAAGACAGCGCTGAATTTGTGGCGGCTGTTAAGCACTTCCTTGCTTAGGGTCTAAGATTAATAAAATCGGAGGTTAATAAATCATGCAAATTGCACATTTTACTGAGCGGCCCGTCCGTTACATAGCAGAAGAGCCGATATTGGAAAACCGCGCCTTTTTTGGTGTTTCTAACAAGTATATTGATCCTGAGAAATCTGCTGTCGATTACAACTTCTTTCTTGATGAAGCCTGTTACTGTGAAGAAGTAGGTTTCGATGCGGTCGCGCTCAATGAGCACCATGGCAACCCATTCTGTTCAGGAAGCGTGGTAAATATCGAAGCAGCGATTCTCGCTCGTATTACTTCGAAAGTGAAAATCGTTATCATTGGCAATATGCTGCCGGGTGTTAAGCACCCCTTACGTGTTGCTGAAGAACTGGCGACAATTGATACTATTTCTCGTGGCCGACTGGTGTCTGGCTGGGTTCGCGGTGCCGGCAGTGAGCAGTTTTTCAACAATGCCAATCCGACCTACAACCGGGAAATGTTTAACGAAGCGCACCAGTTTATTATTGATTGCTGGACCAAAGAAGGCCCCTGGCGTTACGAAGGCAAGCATTTCCATTATCGTCACGTAAACCCCTGGGTACTGCCTTATCAGAAGCCTTATCCTCAGCAGTGGATCCCTGGCGTATTGAGCCCGGAAACTGTGCTGTGGTGTGCCGAGAAGCAATACCCCTACCTGGGTTTGGGTACGGCTTTAGGGCCGACCTGTGATTTGTGGGATATGTACGCTGATAAGTCTGCAGAGCTGGGTTATCAGGCAGGTCCTGAAAACTTTGGCTATTTGCTGCCTATCTTCGTTTCAGACACTGACGAGAAAGCCCAGGAAATTGGCCGTGGCTTTATCTTTGGTGGTGGTCAGAATGCATTTTCTCGTCCTGAGCATACTTTGCCTCCTGGGTACAACTCGAAAGGTGCTATCCGCATGTTGGCTCAACAGCCTGGTGGTAGCTGGCTAGGTGTCAGTAAAGCCAAGTTAATGGCCAGTCAGGAAGATGCGTGGGATTCCAGTGCCTATGATGCTCTGCGAGAGAAGTTGAAAGCAGGCTATGACAAAGTGCAGGAAAATCTGCAGGTGGTTGTTGGTAGTCCCGAGACCGTTACCAAGAAAATCTGTGATATTCTCAAGGTCATCCGTCCCGGTGTATTTACCGTTTTTGCGGTACAGGGTAACGTTAGTGACAAAGACCGTCTCAATAGTGTCAAGCTGTTGGGTGAGCAGGTACTGCCAGCGGTAAGAGCGTTTGCTGAAAAGGAAGAGCTAACTGGACCTTTTGATCGTGAGCCAGGTCAGGTCAAACTGGCTCCGGGAACCAAGCGGGCACCGGTTGTTGATCGTGTAGCGCTGGAAAAGTTAGGTCTGCCCTGATTTCTTAGGCGACAAAAACTAAAAAGGGCACCATTAGGTGCCCTTTTTAGTTTTTGTCGCGACCATCTAGAACAGAATTATCCGTAGCTATGAAGGGTCATTAACAAACGCTCTTTGAAAAATTTATCCGTCCAGGGAGAAACCGGCCGTCATGCCTCCATCGGCAATAAACTCTGAACCCGTGGAATAGCTGGAGTCGTCAGAAGCGAGGTAAGCAGCCAGTGTAGCCATTTCCTCAGGCAGGCCAATACGGCCAAGAGGGATTGCTTTGAAAGCCTCGGCGGCTTCATCGGCGGTGAGGTTAATGTCGGCAAGAATCTTGGTTTGAACACCGCCGGGATGCAGAGAGTTAACGCGAATGCCATATTTCCCCAGCTCAAGGGCTGCCACCTTGGTCATACCTCGTACTGCAAATTTGCTGGCGCAATAGGCAGACGCACCATACATGCCAGTCAGTCCATCGATGGAAGCAATGTTAATAATGGAGCCGCCACCAGCGTCTTTCATAGAATTGACCACCGCTTTCATGCCCAGAAATACACCCACCTGGTTAACATTGATAACCTTGGTGTAGGACTCTAGCGTAGTTTCATGAGTTTCGATGGCAGGAGTAATAATGCCTGCGTTATTTACCAGCACATTAACCTTGCCAAATTTTTCGACAGTAGCTGCGATGACTTTGCTCCAGCTATCTTCGTTAGTAACATCAAGGTTCATGTACGCTGCCGAGGCACCAATGGATGCAGCGGTTTTTGCACCTTCGTCATCGAGAACATCAGTCAGCATCACCTTAGCGCCACGTTCGGCAAATAATCTCGCCTCGGCCGCACCCTGGCCGCGTGCTGATCCAGTAATAATTGCTACTTTTCCGTCTAGAGTACCCATGGTTTTGTATTCCTGTCATTGAATATGCAGTTGAGTTTTAAAATCGAAGTTAACGATTATCAGTCACCACTGCCGGCTCGCACAGCGAGGCAGTAATGGGGGACGCAAATATAGAGCCTTTTAGCCTGAAACGCGAGCGTGAGTGTCTGTAAGTCCACGAGTCATTTCACCTCGAGGCATTGGAAGAAGCTATTCAAAGAATAGGATGGGGTGTGCTTGATGGCGTCATCCACGGTCGGAAAGAGATTGCTGTCCTTCAGGACTCATCCTGGAGCGAGGATGAGTTTTGTTCTGCCGTTTGTGTGTTTAGTTATCAGACATGGTCGCCAGCAAGGCTGAAAGCGCCTGTCGCGGCCGGGTGGATGCCCTGATCGCATTGTCTGTATACGTCTCGGCTGCTATTGTGTAAGCCGCAATTATCAGTCGTAGAGGTGGTTCAGTGATAAATATAAAAACTGTAAAGTTGCTTGTTGTCTGCGTGGGTTTTATGGTCACGTGGGCTGCCCAGGCTTTTGTCGGTAGCCTGTCCGTAGGTCTCGGCGAGATGAATGAGGATATTGGCCGGATAAAAACCTCCTTCGCCGCTGACGCGAATTTCGAGACGGAAGAAATGACGGCCAAAACGCACATTTCCTACCAGCCCGGGAAGGTTCGTGACGAGTTCGACATGGGTGGTCAGAAAATGGTGATGATCCGACGCTTCGATCTGAATAAGTTCTGGATGATTATGGATCAGGGCATGTACATGGAGATTGATCCGGAGCGGGGCAGTGATCAGGCACCCCAATATAAATTGATATCCAGGGAAGTCATTGGTCCTGAAACCGTTAATGGAATTCCTACCACAAAGTACAAATCAATTTATGAGTCCAGTGACGGCCAGTTCGGTGGTTTTACCTGGTTCACGGAAGATAATATTGCGGTTAAAGGCTTTCTGGTTCACAAAACCAAAGGTGAGAAGCAGAGATTCAAGTTCGAGTTTACCAATCTCAGGCGTGGCGCACAGGCTGACTCATTATTCGAGATTCCACCCGGTTACAAACAATTCAACATGGGTAATATGTTTGGAATGGGTCGCTCTCGACCAGGAGCTACGGCTCCGGCTGAGGGCAGTGATGATGACGGCGGCATCGTTGGCGAATATGTCGATGAGGCCAAGAAGACCGCGGAGGATACGACGAAGAACGAGACTATGCGCGAGGTTCGGGACTCTGTCAGGAAAGGTATAGGTAAGCTGTTTGGTCGATAAATATGGAGTATGGTGCTGTTAAAAAGATGGCTCAAACACGGGGTAGATGGATAGCAGGTTCATATTAACCCTGGTTTCGACAGGAACCTTCGCCACCATAAGAACCCTTGCCACCATAGAAGCCCAGCAACAATGACTGGGCTTTTTTATTTTCTATATTGTGAGAAATATCGCGAGACGGGGTGGTATTGACGAAAATTAGGGAAGCGCTGCTATTGTTGGATTGCTTTGAGCCGATTTTAAGGTGGCGGTGTTGACAGAAAACGATAGTGGATTACTCCATCTCGCTCTTCGACTGCCACATAACCACCATCTTCAAGAATATCGCAATGACCAAGAATTTCCGACATAACCGGTACCATTTGCTCCTGCCAGGCCTTGGGAAACAACTCCTTGCCAATCTCCATGGGGTTCATCCAGTCGTTCTTTTCGAGAATACGGCTGATCTTTAGCAAGCGCCGATCAGTGGACAGGTTGTAGGACTTAATCAGCTCGCGATGATCCAGAATGGGTTCACCGTGAGAAGGATAGGTCACTCGGGCGGGGTAGGGTTCTACCTTTGATAGCGAAGCCTGGTATTCCATCAGTGAGCATGGTCGCGGCTGGTCTTTTGAGCGAGGAATCTGTGCCAGGCACACGGGCGTAATGTGGGGCAGAAGGTGATCGCCGGAAAAAATAACCTGTGTTTCTGCCTGCCAGTAAATAACTTCATCCGGGCAATGACCGGGGGTGTGTATGGTTTCTAAATCAAAACCAGGAATTTTAATTTTTTCACCATCTTTGAGTAGATGCGTCGGCTCCATAGGTTGAAAGGTCTTTGCAAACCCCGCACGTCTGGCCAGAGCCTTGTCGACCAGCTCTTGATCAACGCCCCAGAGCTCATAGAAATGAAGTTCCAGCTCAAGACGCTCTGGCGGCGGTTGCATACGCTCCACCGTTATCCACAGATTTTCATGGGCCCATAGTTCACAGCCTGATAACTCGTGAATCCGATAAGCCTGTCCGTAGTGATCGGTATGGCCATGAGTGAGAAGGATTTTGGTGATATCTTCTACTCGGCAATCCAGTTGTTTCAGTCCATCGCACAAGGCCAGCCACGCTTCATCCGAGCGCACGCCAGTATCGATTAGAATTAGCTCATCCGAATCATGTTCCGGAAAAATCAGGTAGCTATTTATGTCACCAAGCCCCGGGAATCCGGATGGTGTTGGTATACGGCCTACTCTAGCGGAGCTTTCTCTATCGCTAAACCGCCGAACATCTACTTCTTCTGTTGCCATTAATCCTCTTTTGTGGCCACTACTGGGCCACCAGCTGATTCATATCAACTCCCTATCATGGCTAAATTTAAGGCAATAAGGAAGTGCTGGTTTAATAATTTAACGAGATAAATACAGGAGTGGGGCGGGATCACTAGCTTAACCTTTGGGCAAACTGGAGGGTTTGGCTGGCTCTGACACCCAGAATAGCTGTCAGAGCCAGCCATTCATCAGTGCCATCCAGCAGATTGTAATCTGCGAGCATGAAGCACTCGTCATTGCCGACCACAGCGGCCTGGCCCCAGACCTGGCCGCCATTAACCTGGCAATCTTCAAGCCATTTCCATGGCACTGATCGGACAATAAACTATCTGTACGGAAATCTGTGAAGAAAAATCTGTGAAGAAACCTGTGCCGGAGTCGTCTAAGCTGTTAACGTCACTGCAAAGACAAATCTAAAGCGCAAACTTGTAGAGGTCAGAAAAATGAAAATAGGACTACAGGGAGTATTCGCTGGACCGGCAGCCGGTGCCGAGCACATGACAAAAACCGCTAAAATGGTTGAGGATTTCGGGTTTCACAGTTTGTGGATGCCCGAACATGTATTGCTGTTTGAGGATTATGATTCACCGTACCCCTATTCCGCCAATGGCAAAGTGCCATTAGATCCGCACAATGTGCCTCTGGAGCCCTTCACGGCGCTGTCATTTCTGGCCGGACAAACCAGCCGCATTCGTCTTGGCACCGGCATTACTATTTTACCTCAGCGCAACCCGGTTTATTTTGCCAAGCAGGCAGCGGATGTGGATGCGATTTCGGGTGGTCGACTTGATATTGGTATAGGCGTCGGCTGGCTTGCAGAAGAATTTGCCGCTTTGGGTGTGCCATTTGAGCGACGCGGCGCCAGAGCAGCAGATTATCTAAAGGTTTGTCATACCCTGTGGTGTGATGAGATATCCAGCTACGAAGGCGAGTTTTACACTTTGCCAACCTGTGTGCAGGGGCCAAAGCCAGTGCAGAAGCCGCATCCACCATTGTGGTTCGGTGGTGAAAGCACCCCGGCTTTGCGCCGCGTTGCCCGTTTTGGTCAGGGTTGGTATGGGGTTAAGCTGTTGCCGGAAGATGTGCCTGCGCACCTGCAGAAACTCAGTGAGCTGCTGGATACTGAAGGCCGTAAACTGGACGAGATTGAAATTGCGGTTTCACCTTATGGAGCTCCCTGCGACCTCGATATGCTGAAACGCTATCGGGATGCCGGTGTCGATCAGGTAATTTTGTTTGCGTTGAGTGCTGAACCGGGCCAGCTCTATGGTGAGATTGAGCGTTACGCGGAGCAGCTGGTAGGCCCCGGCGCAGCGGTATAAAACAAGGTTTTTTAATAGGTGACGTATATAAATAACGTAGTGTAGAACAGGGCACTGCTCTCGCGGAATCGTGAGGGCAGTGCCCAAATTATGAGCCGGGTATAAGCAGCAGGTTAAGGAGAACCCGCACCGGCAACTTTCACGCGGATCGTTTCGACTCTCGAAGCTTTTTTGCCTTTGCCGATATCCTCCATCTTGCCGTCGAAGGTCATGCAGTAGAGGGTTTTCATATCCTCTCCACCGAGAGTGCAGGCCACGGCGCGCCGACCGGGCAGGTCGATGACATCAGTGATTTCGCCACCATCTTTAACACGCACAAAGCAGTCATTGGCAAAAGCAGCTAGCCAGATGCCACCTTCTTCATCGAGGGTAATACCGTCCGGCGTGTAGTCGCCGAGATCGGCAAATACCCGTTGTCCAGATAGAGTGCCGTCGTCTTCGATGTTGAAGGCTGTTAATCGCTTGCCCCAGCTTTCCGCCACCACCAGAGTTTTGCCATCGGGTGTGACCACAGGCCCGTTGGGGAAATGCAGGCCATCAGCGACTTCCTGAGCTTCGCCATTTGCCTTAACCAGAACCAATGCGCCGGGTTTAAAGTCTTCGCCGGCAAAGAGGTCGTACCCCATACTGCCTACGTAGGCATTACCCTTTTTGTCGACGACCATGTCGTTGATTTCACCTTTAACCAGGGCGCTGATGTCGGCATGCAGGATGAGTTTGCCATTTTCAATACGCTTGAGACAGCGGTCGCGCATGGATACAATGACAGGCGTACCGTCGGTCAGAAAACCAATACCAGACGGGCGATCGGGTACTTCTGCCATAGTTGTGGCAGTACCGTCCGGCGCAATGGTATACACCTTTTTACCGTTGACATCAGAAACCCACAGTAAGCCATCTCGCCAGCGTGGGCCTTCGAGGAAGGTAAAGCCGTCGACGAATACTTCAAATGCATCATTTGCCATGATTATTATCTCCAGGGATTATTAATTAGGCGATTATTAATTAGAACTTATTAATTAGGAATTTGGTGCTTAACTAAACTTGCCCAGTAATGGCTAACTATTAGTGGATAACCAGAAGTGGCTAACAATTAGTATATAAATAACACCACTTATTATGATTTTGGTGTCAGGACTCTACTGCAAATAAGCCAGGCTTGTCACCTCAAAAATACTATCACCTCGGAACCCGGCAGCTAAATTCCGGTCGCATTTGTATTTCGCTTTAACCCGCTATTTATGTCTATACTGTTTGTTGCTAAGGATTATAAATTCAGTCTTACCCTTTCATTTGAA
>QNFP01000031.1 GCA_003645535.1 Gammaproteobacteria bacterium
CGCGAGTCATGCCAGCTTCTCCGCCACGCGCATAACGGCACTGCGGGCGCGTGGGTTTGCCATTACTTCCTGTTCGCTGGCCTTGATCGCTTTACCCACAGATCGCATCCGCCGCAATATCTCGCTCTCACGCAGAGGCAGGTTTTTAGCAATGAAGGGCCGTTCATGGCCACGGATAAAACGCTTTATGATGCGATCCTCCAGCGAATGAAAACTGATAACCACCAGACGACCGCCAACAGCGAGAACATCGAGCACGCCATCAAGAAGCTGGCGAAGTTCTTCCAGCTCTCGATTGATAAAAATTCTAATCGCCTGAAACGCTCGAGTTGCAGGATGTTTATGTTTCTCCCAGGCCGGGTTAGCCGCAGCAATAATGTCCGCCAACTGGCCAGTTCGCGTAATCGCCGATTCATCCCGGGCGGCCACTATCGCCCGCGCCATACGCCGGGCATACTTTTCTTCGCCGTAATCTCTCAGCACCCGAGAAATTTCGTCTGCGCGAGCCGCCGCCAACCATTGCTCTGCACTTTGTCCTCGATCCGGATCCATACGCATATCCAGTGGCCCGTCACGCAGAAAACTAAAACCCCGATCGGGGTCATCCAGTTGTGGCGAGGACACACCCAGATCGAGAAGTACGCCTGCCACCTGACCGAGGCAGCTCTGCCGTTCGACCATCTGAGTTAAATCCTCGAATGAACCCCGCTCAATGACAAACCTTTCATCCTTTGCGAAATGAAGACGAGCCCAGGCGCATGCCTCAGGATCCTTATCGATGGCCAGTAATCGGCCCTTGCTGGACAGGCTATCCAGGATAGCTTCACTATGCCCCCCGCGCCCAAACGTTCCATCCACATAAAAACCGTCAGTATTCTGCACCAGCGCCGTAACGGCTTCTGCACGCAATACAGTGGTATGGTTTTCAGACTGAAGACCCACCAGGTTTACCTCACAGAGACAGAGTTTGTAGTTCGGCAGGAATATCCATTTCACTGGCTTCCTCACTGAGCCAAACTTCACGTTGGTTATTCCAGCTAAGCGAATTCCATAGTTCCAGGCGATGGCCCTGACCGACCAGTGTTACCTTCTTTTCAAGTTCAGCAAAGGCACGTAACTCCGGTGGAATTAAAATACGTCCAGTGGCATCCATCTCCAGATCACGGGCATGACCAATTAATAAACGTTGCATACGACGGCTGGTAGCGTTTAATGTAGAGAGGACACGGATTTCATCTTCTTTTTTTTCCCACTCGGGTAGTGGGTAAACCAACAGACACTTGTCGGTAACATCTATGGTAATAACCAGACGACCGTCACAATCAGCAGCCAAAGCATCTTTGTACCTGGCCGGGATAGCCATGCGCCCTTTAGCGTCCATATTAATTTCGTTGCTGCCTCGAAACACCGGAGATCCCTTTATTGTTGTTAGGCGGTTGTTGTTTTTAGGAGGAGAGAACCACTAAATAACCACAATTTCCCACAATTCACCACTCTGGCGAATCATAAGCGATATTGAATCCACAAGTCGATCAAAAAAAGCGTGATATTGTTGCGATCTACAGAGAAAATACGTGTATCTTGCCTGTAAGCCAAACTAGCGAAACCGCATATCCAATCTAAAACATTAGACTGCGATCTAAACTTAATGTAATTACTTAAGATTAAAGATTTATTTAGCATTAAGAAATAACCACTTAGACACTATAGCTATCAAGAAGCCTGAATCGGCACTCGCCAGGCCAGAATGGCCATGAGGATTAGTTAAAACGAAAATGAAGTGCGAGGGTGGATCTGCGAGCCAGGCT
The DNA here is from genome assembly GCA_003645535.1 of Gammaproteobacteria bacterium. Taxonomy (GTDB): domain Bacteria; phylum Pseudomonadota; class Gammaproteobacteria; order Pseudomonadales; family Porticoccaceae; genus HB2-32-21. Next base: position 1,809 of record QNFP01000031.1, read on the forward strand.
ACCATTACTGTTTAGAATCAGTGGCTTGCACTTATTCAGCCAAAATAATGGTAGCGCTTGATAATAGGCCTTTTTAGTTGGCCAATTAATAGACCCTAAGGGCTTAATGTACGTGCTTAACGCAGGGACACAAAAGAAGAAGGCCCGAACCAGTCGGGCCTTCCAGCGTTTTGCATAACGAGAGCTTTACTCCGCTACTTCGACCTTAATGCCTATTAGAGCCCCGTCAGGATTATTCCAGGCTTTAAACTCGAGCAGTTGCCCGACTTCAAAGGCTGAGGCATCGTTATATTTAATGATCGTTTCTGAGTTAAACCACAACACCTTAGCGGATGTGAGCAAAACACTATTGTCGCTGATTTGTTCAATAGTATCTGCCGTCTCTATTTTATAGGCATTGGCGTCAACGGCCGGAACATCACCTGTAGTTACCGGGCCTGTCTCCACCACCGGGTCTGGATCAGCAACGGGGTCAGGGTCTGTGACAGGATTTGAATCTACTGTAGATTGCGTAGCTTGATAGGCAATTGAAGCATATGCGCCGCTAATGGTGACGTAATCAACCAGACCATCACCATTCAAATCACCAAATCGACTACCTGCTGGTAATACTTGTGCCACGTAGTAGTGACTGCCATCTTCCTTCGCTATATACAATGAATTACCCGTCGTGCTGTAGCGAATCTCATCAATGAGGCCGTCGTTATTGAAATCCCATTCAGTGGCAATGTCGATTCCGTCTAGCACGGCCTTATATTCATCCCCGTAATATTTGATCTTGTCTTTAAAGCCATCTTCGCCAAGATAGAGAACCCACTTACCAGGCTCATGATAAACAAATATGTCATTCACCCCCTGGCCATCAAAATCGGCAATTCTCACGCCATGGGCATAATCCCCACTGAATTCAAAACTTGTTCCACCACTAAACACAACTGACTCAGCCACATCATCTCTTGGCACTAAAGAACAGCTGGGTGCGGCATCAATAAATTCAGGTCTTGCTATAAAGTATGTTGCATTTTCGATTCCACTCACGATTCCATAGATATTACCCTCGTCGTCTATTTGTTTGGGAATCGTCCACGAAGATCCCGGGATATCAAAAGTTTCGAAGCCTTTATTACAGTCATAGGTAAATCCCTTTCGTGTCGCTCCATCATCATTAATACTGGTTCCAACTAGCTGCCCAAAATTATTAATATCGCCTAAATCAGTCCATTCAGTATCTGGCGCTAATAATTCCGTATATTGGTCGAAAATCAGATCGTAAATAAAGCCTCTGCCCCTGGCGTGACCACCAAGTACGTTGTAACTCCCAATCGCCAGACGGTTATCGTTTACGGTCAGCAGTCGGGTATGAAGAATTTGAAATGCTGGATAGATTACGGTTCTCTTCGGTCCATCATAGGGGTCAGCAAATGCTGTCGTCCCACTACCATAAATGTTGTAAACGGATCCGACCACATCACCTAAAGCATTTTCTTCACTGGTATACACAGGCGTATAAAGCGTGACATTTTTGTATGTTGTGTAATTACTACCCGGCACATACGACCTGACTGACACAGTTTCTGGGGTATTGGTTGACGACCCGCCATCTGCCCAGGTTTGATCCGCGCTCAACTCATATGTATAAGTGCTTGCATTGACAAGGTGGGAGACGACTAACGTAGCGAACCATACCAACGAGATTGACAATAATCTTTTCATTTCATTTACCTGCTAATACCTATTACTAATACCAATTAAGTTTGACGAAAACAAAGCTACCCAGAAAAAAAGCTACCCAGCGAGCCAACGGCATTTTACAAAGCAAAACTTAAGGGAGCGATACAGAAATGGATTTACCCCAAATCAATTGAATTGAGGAGTAATCGCCCTGATCCAAGGGCGATTGTTTTTTCGCAGACTATTTCGCCGACTTATAGTACTAACGAGTCTGGATCGGGCAGCACTTCGCAGTCAGCTTTCGCTTTGGTAAAGTCGCGAGGTTTTTTCCCTGACTTGCCATTTGCAAAACCTTTAACGCGTACTTCAAATTCCGTTTCAGCACCAGCCGGGAAATCTCCGAGCGCAACAGGAACCGCCTCAGCAGTACAGGTTTCACTTGCTTCATCTCCTTCACAGGCATATTCCTCGATTTCGTTATCATTACTTATTTCCACCTCGGTTATACCGTCGTCTGCCAGCCATTCAGCTTCAAACTCTATATCAGCACCGTATGTTGGAGCCGGTGCAGTTGAAACCCAGCTAACATAACAGGAGCCTTGCCAATGATCGGGCTCTGAATCGTCATCATCACTATCAACAAATTCCCATGAACCACACTCACAGCCAAGTTCAGCAATTTCGTATCCGGAGTCGTGGTCATTTTTATCTTTTTTGTCAGCACTTGCGCTGAGCGGACCAAGTAGCAAGGCAGCTGTAGCTGCCAGAACAGTTAATTTAATGGATGCATTCATGCTTATTTCCTCTCAAGGTTACATTAGGCTTTGCAATTTTTCCCCGCCTGCTTTCACAAGCGCAGCGACAGGTTAAGCGCACTAGCGTAAAGAAATGGTTAACTGGATCACAAAGGTGATAGTCGGTGCGGCGCCTGCTTATTGTGGAGGAAACCCAGTAATTAATACGCAATCCAAAAAACAGAATGTTTTATTGTTACCCGTGACCCAGGCAGGCGGTGGGGCTATCTTGAAGAATTAACTTTAATAAAAACCCATAGTTTTTTAATTATTATTGATTTGTCGCTATCGTTATTGACGGTGACGCAACCATGATATCTGGCAGTTTTATTTTTCCAGTTGCGACAGAAAAATATAATGCAAAGTTGAATGCCGATTGTCAGGATTTTTCATCGCCAGGCATTCTCCTAAAACGTGAAACAGGTAACATTGTGTAAGGAATAATTACTGGCTCTTTTTTGTAAGTCACAGGTCGCCGGCCGTCAATCTGCCGCCGGCTTCGTCCTTTTCAGTTCTTCTTTTATCGACCCTTTTTTATCGACCCTTCTTCTTTTCGATAATAAGCCTACGTTCGTTCAATGCTCCTGTATGGCCTTTTGATTTTTAATATAGACATCGATAAATGAGCACCATTGCTCTGACTCCCGACCTGGAACTCGAGGATCTCCACGTATACCTAACTTAAACTCAATAACTGATCGCCACTCTATAGACCCCAGATCCGGGCCATGTCCCTGAGAGTCGCTCGTCTTGAGCTGGCCTTCAACAAAATAGAGCCATTCGTTCGAACAGGGCCTGGGGCCTTCATTATGCTCGATGGCTGGAGCGCAGCCAAATATAAAGACGGTCACAATAAGAAGATACAGCTTTGGTGCTTTCAGCATGACATTAGCTCTGAAGGGGAGCTCAGCTTTTACCTTGTCTCGCTTGATGGCCATAGCTGCATGTTCGCCATTTCCCGGTACTGTTTATTCGGTACTGTTTATTCGGTACTGTTTATTCGAAACGGTTTACTCGGAACTGTTTCCCCAGCACTCTTTCCCCGGTACTCTTTCCCGGAAGTCTATTTCCCTGGGATCTATATAACCAGGAGCGAGAAAGCACCAACTGCCAGTAAAATAACCACTGGTTTTAAAAAAAAGGAGCCGGCCTGTAAGCCGGGTTCTGTCGAGAACAGTCATTCATCTGGGATACATGTCGCCATGCACCTCGAGCGACCTACCCGAACCCAACGCGGGCCGCGCCAATAGGTTCCTATTTGGTCTTGCTCCGAGTGGGGTTTACCCTGCCACGCCTGTTGCCAGCCGCGCGGTGCGCTCTTACCGCACCATTTCACCCTTACCGGCAGCGAACTGCTTAGGCGGTATATTTTCTGCGGCACTTTCCGTAGGCTCGCGCCTCCCAGGCGTTACCTGGCACTCTGCCCTGTGGAGCCCGGACTTTCCTCCACCGCGCCCCCGAATGTCCACTAATGGATAATTCGAGTAAACGCGATAGCGACTGCTCGGCCGACTCCCGGCGCGCAGATTAACATGAATCACATTTGCAACCACGCACATTGATCATGATGACAGGAACAATATCGAATCACACTTTTATGGCCTGAGGAAATCAACTACTATCTGCGAGCTTAATCACTGATCCGGCTATTTACGATGGCCGACAAACTAAAGGGCACCTCTAAAAATAGTAATTTTTTCGTGAGAGCAAGAAAGCCCCGCACGGAGAACCGCAGTGTGTAGGGTATACATGAGGATTCGAGTACGGAGCTGACGCTGCAATCGCGGAAAAAGTGCATTATTAAGGGTGTCTTAAAATCTAACGGGCTAACACCAAAACATAAGGAGTACCGATATGCCACAGGTAGAAACAGCGTTGGGAGCTATCGATGTTGACGATATTGGCATGTGCTTGATGCACGAACATATCATCATCGCCGATTGGGATATGCGCTCAAATTACGACGATTATGTCGATATAGAATCAGAAGTTCCGAAGGCGGTTGGATCGCTCAATAAGGCCAGGGATCGCGGTGTGAAAACTATCGTGGATCTGACTCCAGTTAACCTGGGTCGGGATATTCATTCCATCCAGGCTGTCTCTAAAGCCACCGGCGTTAACGTTATCTGCCCCACCGGCTTTTACTGGACTGAAGAACCCTGGATGCACGGCTGGGACGCCGAATACCTGTCTAAATATATGATTCGCGATATCAACAAGGGCATTCTCGATACTGGCATCAAAGCCGGCATTATCAAGTGCGCTACGGACCACACCGGTGTTGATGAATTCAACAAGAAATTGTTACAGGCTTCCGCGCTGGCGCACCGGGCGACTGGAACGCCTATCTCTACTCACACCACTGTTGCCAACACTTCCGCGAAGGACCAGGTCAGTGCGTTCCAGGAGTTTGGCGTCGATATGAGTCGCGTTGTTATCGGTCACCTGGGCGATTCAACCGACATTGATTACCTGGAAAGTATTTTGGCTAGCGGCTGCTTTATTGGCATGGATCGTTTTGGCCTGGAGGCGATGCTACCTTCCGATGATAGGGTACAGACTGTCGCTACTTTGTGCACTAAAGGTTATGCCGAGCAAATGGTGGTCTCCCATGACGCCTGCAGCTTTCAGGACTTCTTTGATGGCGAGTACATCGAAAAATTCGCCCCCAACTGGTGCTACGAGCACATCCCTCGGGATGTACTACCAGCCCTCGCCGCAGCTGGCGTCAGCCAGGCTGATATCGACACCATGATGGTTGGCAACCCTAAAAAGTTATTTTCAACGTCGGGCAGTTACTAACCGAAAACTTTCGATGTAGATACTCAAAAAATAGATATTCTAAAAAGCCGGTGATGTCGATACGCCGGCTTTTTAAATTAACCATCTTTATTCAAAACGCGAATCAAACCCTCCTGAGCACAGGAGGCAACCAGCACGCCATCACGCGTATAAATTTTGCCGAAATTAAGACCGCGGCCACCGCATGCGGTGGGACTGTCCATCACATATAACAACCAGTCATCAATTTGGAAGGGACGATGAAACCACATGGCATGGTCCAGACTCGCGGATTGCATATCGCCGCGAACAAACTGTTTGCCATGGGGTCGCAGCGCGGTGCCCATTAAATAAAAGTCCGAGCTATAAGCGAGTATAGCCTGATGCAGGGCCAGGGGGCCGTGTACAGCATCCACAGCCCTTATCCAGAACATCTGCTCCGGCGGATAACTGTCCGCCGACCACAGCTCATCGGGTTGTACGGGACGCATTTCGACTGGACGGTCTCTGACGAAAAACTCACGTTGATCCTCCGGCAGCATATCGGCCCGGGCGATCCTGAACTCCTGCTCAGATGGGAGATTTTCAGGCGGCGGCACCTCAGGCATATCGCACTGATGAGTTAAACCTTCCTCTGTCTTCTGAAACGACATGGAGGCATTAAAAATAGCTTTACCGTGCTGAATTGCCACTACCCTGCGGGTGGTAAAACTACCTCCATCACGGATCAGGTCTACGTCATAGACAATAGGAGAGGCCTTATCCCCTGCGCGTAAAAAATAGCCATGAAAGGAATGCATTTCGCGGTCGTCAACTGTCGCCGAGGCAGCTGCCATAGCCTGCCCCAGCACCTGGCCGCCGAAAACATTGGGCGAGCCGATATCCTGATTAAAACCGCGAAATAAATTAGCTTCAAGGCGCTCCAATGTGAGCAGGGTGATCAATTCATCAATAGTCATGGATGTTATACAGTCCTTAAGCTACGCTCGGCGAGGTTTAAAAAAAACAGACAGTTGTCAACCAATCTGGTAAAAACTGATCAAATAAAAACCAGTCAATTAAAAACAATAATAATCCGGAGAACTGCTCAATGATTTCAGCACAGATGCCCTACAAAAAGAAAAATCTAGCTATTAACGGTTACAACATGAGCTATGTGGAGGTCGGTAGCGGAGAGCCCATCGTATTCCTCCACGGCAACCCAACATCATCTTATCTGTGGCGCAACATCATACCTTACTGCGAGAACCTGGGCCGCTGTATCGCACCCGATCTGATCGGCATGGGGGATTCTGACAAACTCTCTCCCTCCGGGCCTGAGCGCTATCGCTTTGTCGAACATAGAGAGTTTCTCGATAGCCTGTTAGATACCCTGGGGGTTGAAAGGAATGTCACGCTGGTGATCCACGACTGGGGTTCAGCATTGGGTTTCGACTGGGCCAATCGCCACCGGGATGCTGTAAAGGGTATTGCCTACATGGAAGCCATCGTCCGGCCCATCACCTGGGACGAATGGCCCAAAGCAATACAGCCCGTGTTTAAAGGTTTTCGCTCCCCAGCGGGAGAGAAGATGGTGCTCGAAAACAACGTGTTTATTGAACAGATCCTGCCTGGAGCCATCATCCGTGATCTAAGCGAAGCCGAGATGACGCATTATCGAGCGCCGTTTATAGAACCGGGTGAAGATCGCCGCCCTACGTTGAGCTGGCCGAGACAAATTCCCCTTGATGGCGAACCGGAAGATCTCGTGGCAATTGTTAACGATTACGGTCAGTGGTTAAGTGAAAGCGAGTTGCCAAAGTTATTTATTAATGCCGATCCAGGTGCGATATTGCGAGGCGCGCCGAGAGAGTTTTGCCGTACCTGGCCCAACCAGACTGAAGTTACCGTATCCGGCACACATTTTATTCAGGAGGATTCGCCGGATGAGATTGGTCAAGCTATCGCTGGCTGGATTAATACCAGGGTCAATAAATAATATCTGCTTTACCTGGTTTGACTCAGCATAAGCGCCTGTTGATAAAGCTTGTTTTTGGAGCCACCAGTAATTCGAGCAGCCAGATTCGCAGCCTGCTTTACCGAAAGGTCCACAAGTAATATTTTTAACACGCGCTCCTGTTCAGCATCTTCATCGCTCAGTACGGCGCCGCTAAAACCATGCACTATTAATACTATTTCGCCACGCTGCTGATTAGCATCGCTGTTGATTTGAGCATACAGATCGGCCAGAGGGCCCGCGATAATCGTCTCGTAGGTTTTGGTCAGTTCACGCGCTAATACGGCCTCCCGATCGTCACCAAATATTTCGCAGAGGTCGGCTACCGTGTCTTGAATACGATGAGGAGCCTCATAAAAAATGAGTGTGCGAGGCTCCTTAGCCAGGGCCATTAAGGCTTTTTGACGCTGTCCTGCTCTGGATGGCAGAAAGCCCTCAAACACAAAACGGTCACTGGGCAAGCCTGCAACACTCAGCGCCGCCATTGCCGCGCAGGGGCCTGGAACTGGGCTCACCGTACAGCCTATATCCAGCGCCCGTCGCACCAGGCGATAGCCCGGATCTGAAATAAGTGGTGTGCCGGCATCACTGATCAGGGCAACATTATCACCGCGCTCAAGAACCGCCACCACCTGTTCTATTCTGCCGAGGCTACTATGATCGTGATAGGAAATCAGTTCGGTAAGGATATTGAATTGTTTGAGCAGCTGGCTACTACGCCGTGTATCCTCCGCAGCTATCAGATCAACCGTCTGGAGTATGTCAATGCCACGGGGTACCATATCACCCAGGTTACCAATAGGTGTCGCCACCACAAACAGTGTTCCAGCCATAGAGTTAATATGCCCTTAAAGTTACCAGTCATAAATATTCTGTTTGTTATGGCAGTGCTACTGCTAATAAGTTGCGCGCCGCAATCAGTACAGCCGGAACAAGCATACACCACGGACCAGCTACTGACGCAAAAAGCAGAACAATCTCTTCGGGATGCGCGCGACAGCTCATCTCCGGATAAAGAGAGACACCTGTTGAGCGCCGCACAAAGCTACTACGATTTAAACAACCAGAGCCAGGCAACAGAAATTCTTGCTGGACTGGACAGTCAACACTTACCCCCCGCTTTGTTGGCGCAGTACACTGAGCTGTACACACGAATTTTACTTAATAATAACGAACACTTTCGTGCGCGTGAACTACTGACCAGTCCCCACCTGATGGCAGTGTTCCCATCACTGGCAACGGCCGACCAAATTAGTCTACGCCGCGAGCGTGGCGATCTGTTTTCGCTCCTCGGGGAAGACAAATCCGCATTGGTCGAATATGTGGAATTGTCGCAACTACAGAGCGAAACCGGGGCCATTGAAGCTACCCACGACAAGATCTGGATAATCCTCAGCCATACCCCCGATAACACGCTACACAGCCTCGGCACCGAAACACAGAACCCGACATTGCGAGGCTGGTATCAACTGGCGCTTACCACCCGGCGCAGTATCGGCGACATTAGATTGCAAAGACAACAAATAGAACAATGGCGCGCGCAATGGCCGACTCACCCAGCAATCGCTATCCCCCCCTCCAACCTCAAAGATGCAGCGATGGCGGCGGCCGCATTACCAGCCCAGATAGCGCTGCTCATGCCGTTAACCGGAGACTACGGGGCAGCCGGAACCGTCATCCGCAACGGTTTTATGGCCGCCTACTATGACAGCTTGTCCAAAGGCGGCCAGGTTCCGTTAATTCGCGTTTATGATACAACTGAGCGCAATGTTACGGATGTCTACCTTCAGGCAGTTGCCGATAATGCCAAAATAGTGATCGGCCCGCTACGTAAAGAAAACCTCAGTGCGCTGACTAAACTCGACACATTGCCAGTGCCCATCATCGCGCTCAATTATCTTGATAGCCAGGCCGAATCCACCACCAACGCCCACAACAACTTTTACCAGTTTGGTCTATCCATCGCTGATGAAGCCGAACAGGTCGCCGTAAGAGCATGGCTGGAAGGACGTCGATCAGCACTGATAATCAGCCCGGCCACAGGATGGGGGAAAAAAGCCTCAGCCGCATTTTCGCAACGCTGGACAAGCAAAGGAGGGGCATTCATTGCCACTAAGCCCTACGCACTCAATCAGTCAGACTTCACCAGCGTGATACAGCCCGCTTTGTTAATTGATCAGAGCAAATTGCGAGCAAAAAAAATTCAGCGAACGCTCGGGAAAAACCTTGAATATAGTCCTCGGCGGCGGCACGACATCGACATGATTTTCATGGTCGCTCAACCTGACCAGGGGCGTTCTATCAAACCCACACTGGATTTTTTCTACGCCCACGACCTGCCCGTGTACGCAACTTCCCATTTGTATACCGGCATCGGAAGTATTGATCTCAACCGCGACCTCGAAGGCATACGTTTTAGCGCCATGCCCTGGACATTACCTGGCATGGTATCCGACCGTTTGATACCTGATAGCAGCCTGCGCTCAACCTACCGACACCTGTATGCTCTCGGTATCGATGCCTACCAGTTACACCAACGTGTTGGCCTGATGCGTGCTTCGCCGCAGGCCCAATTTTATGGGCACACCGGCACCCTTACGATGACTTCCGGCAATATTATCAAACGCACACAACCCTGGGCTGAATTCAAGAACAACAGGGTTCGTCCGATACCAACAGTAAGAGAGTATTGATGGCAAAATGTCAGACACCGGGTGCGGCGGCTGAACAAAAGGCCTGTAATTTACTACGTAAACACGGTCTAAAAATTCGCGCGCGCAATTACCAGACCCGGCTTGGAGAGATAGATATTATCGCCGAAGATGGCGACACACTGGTATTTGTCGAAGTACGCCTGCGCAGTAACAGTGCTTTTGGCACACCTGGAGAAAGCATTACCACGACCAAGCAACAGCGTATTTTACGTGCCTCGCAACACTATCTGCAGAAAGAGAAGATAGGGGATACACGGCCCTGCCGTTTTGATGCAATTTGCCTGACCAATGCAGGCGCACTGACAAACACCAATACGCAATGGATTAAAGATGCTTTTGGTGCCAGTACCGGATGGTAATTTACCCACAGTGATCAACTCGAAATATTTCGGAATATAAGCGTACGGATTTCACTTTCCGGATAGATCGAAAGCAACTCTTTCGGAGGAGTCGCCCAATGACAAAAATCGTGTTCGGCCTTTTGCTACTAGGAATAGTCGCCACGGCCGGTTGCACAAGTACTATTAACGCGGTGACTAGCGAGCCAATTAAGCCAGATCCGGGTGAAACGTCAATCGGCACCGATCTAGACGACTGGCGGATGGCTACTTCCATTGGGGTAAATATTAAAAAAGCCCACCCCTCACTGGCTAACTCGCATATTAACGTGCACGCTTTCAACAAACTTATACTGCTAACCGGGGAGGTCCCATCGAAGCAGATGCGCGCCCTTGCAGGTAAAACTGCACGCGAGTTTCATGGTGTACGGCAAGTCTATAACGAATTAGATATTCAGGGTGCGACATCACTGCTGTCGCGCACCAATGACAGCTGGTTAACAGCAAAGGTCAAAAGCAAGTTGATCGCAAACAGTAAAATAGATAGTGGTGAGGTGGATGTTATCACTGAAAATGGTGTGATATATCTGATGGGATTAGTAAGCCGCCGCGATGCCGATACCATTACTGCTATTGCCAGTAACACCGGCGGAGCGCGGAAAGTCGTACGCGTTTTTGAATACCTGGATTAATAGCAGTTACCGAGGGATACCGACATCGAGCGTACAAGGAAGTACTAAAAATACGATTTCTCCCTCCACCCACTACAACGAGCAAAGCTTTTTATGTCGACACCCCTTTGGCAGCCAGACAGCGAGCACATCAATCAAACCAATATGATTCGCTTTATTCGCTTTATAGAAAGCGAATACCGCATCGCCTTTGAAAACTACCAGCAATTTCATCAGTGGTCTGTCGACCAGAGCGAACAATTTTGGCAAAGCATCTGGCTCTTTAGCGAACTAATTGCCAGCGAACCGTGGCAAACCGTGCTCAGCGATGAGGAAAAATTTCCTGGCGCCAGCTGGTTTAAAGGAGCGCGCCTCAATTTCGCCGAAAACCTGCTGCGTTTTGGCAGAAAAAACTGTGATGGGGATCGCAAAGCAAACGGCAACGATACTGATCATCGTGGTGACAGCATAGCTCTTGTCTCTCGCCTCGAAAATGGCGAACGTTATGAGCTGAGTTATGCCGAGCTGTTTGACGAAGTCGAAATGCTCGCTGCCGGACTAAAAGCTGCCGGCGTCGGCGTCGGTGACCGGGTCGCGGCTTTTATGCCTAATGTGGCAGAAACTGTGATCGCCATGTTGGCGACCACCAGTCTCGGTGCCATCTGGTCTTCCTGCTCACCTGATTTTGGCATCAACGGCGTGATGGATCGCTTCGGGCAGATTGAGCCAAAAGTTCTGTTCGCCTGTGACGGCTACCACTACAACGGTAAGATCATCAACTCTCTGCCTCAACTAAAGGAAATCAGCCAACGCATCAACTCTATCGGCAAACTGGTGATCGTCCCTGTAGTGCACAGAGCAGACCCTCAAAAACTTGATCTCGGCGGTATTTCCAATGCAGTACATTACGCTGACATGCAAGTCGCCGACTCAACACCACCGCTGAGTTTTGCCCAGCTACCGTTTGATCATCCTCTGTATATCATGTACTCCTCAGGTACTACCGGCGTGCCTAAATGTATTGTGCACTCCGCCGGTGGCACCTTGTTGCAACACCTGAAAGAACACACTTTGCATGTCGACTTAAAACCCGAAGATACCCTGTTCTACTTCACCACCTGTGGCTGGATGATGTGGAACTGGCTGGTCAACGGTCTCGCCTGCGGTGCTACCCTTGTACTTTACGATGGTTCGCCCTTTGCACCGACATCGGAAGCATTGATCGATATGATCGACGAAGAGAACATTTCCATCTTCGGCACCAGCGCCAAATATATCGCCGCCCTGGAGAAGGAAGGTATAAAACCGCGCGAGAGTCATGAACTGAGCGGACTCAAAACAATTCTTTCTACTGGCTCGCCGCTATCCCACGAAAGTTTCCGCTATGTATATCGCGATATAAAAAGTGATGTATGTTTATCTTCCATATCCGGCGGCACGGATATTCTTTCCTGCTTTGTCCTGGGCAATCCCTGCTTACCGGTCTATGAAGGTGAAATACAATGCATTGGGCTGGGTATGGCAGTAGAAATCTGGAACGATAGCGGTTTGCCGGTGGTTGCTGAAAAAGGCGAATTAGTGTGCATAAAACCCTTTCCTTCATGCCCAATTTCTTTCTGGAATGATCCAGACAACAAGAAATTTCACCAGGCCTATTTTGACACCTACCCAGACATCTGGGCCCACGGCGATTACGGCGAAATCACAGAAAATAACGGCATCATCATTCATGGCCGCAGTGACGCTGTGTTAAACCCAGGCGGCGTGCGTATAGGCACAGCAGAAATCTATCGCCAGGTAGAAAAAGTAGATGCAGTCATAGATTCAATCTGCATCGGCCAGAAATGGGATGATGATGTGCGTGTTGTGCTCTTTGTTGTCTTGCGCCAGGGACTCACACTGGATGAAGAGTTGACCAAAACTATTCGAAGCACCATTCGCGCCAACGCTACACCGCGCCACGTGCCGGAAAAAATTATTCAGGTTGCTGATATTCCTCGCACCATCAGTGGCAAAATTGTCGAACTGGCGGTGCGCAATGTGGTACACGGAGAACCGGTTAAAAACACCGATGCCCTGGCTAACCCCCTGGCCCTCCAGCACTTTGCCGACCTTGCTCAACTACAAAGCTAAACCTATCCCTAAGGAACCCCTGATCAATTCATGAACTCGTATCTTGCATCCAAAATACCCAGCTTCTTCGTTGCAAATCTTCGCAATAGCCTGCTATTACGTGCGATTTTCGCCTTGAATCTGAACATTTTGGCCTACAACCTACTTCGTCCAGAATTAATCAGAGATTCCCTAAATTTAAACCCAAACATCCCATTAATAAGGAGAGAATTACCATGACAAAAACAACTACTGCCATGAATAGGTTACTTGTTTCGATCAGTTTATTTGCGTCCCTGCTGTTAACTTCGGCTGCCTGGTCATCTGCTGCTATTGGCTCACAATCACCCGACATCCCCACTGAAACCCGCGTCAAACTAAGCACCAACCTGGGCGATATTATTATTGAACTATATCCCGAAAAAGCTCCACTAACGGTCGCTAACTTTGTTGGCTACGTCAATAGCAAATACTACGAGGGCACTGTTTTTCACCGGGTAATTCCCGAGTTTATGGCCCAGGGCGGTGGGTTTTATAAAAATCTGAACAAAAAACCTACTCTGCCGCCTATTCAGAACGAGGCCGACAACGGGCTCAGGAATTTGCGCGGCACTATCGCCATGGCGCGCACCAATGATCCTCATTCAGCCACTGGGCAATTTTTTATCAACCTCGCCGATAATCGTTTTCTGGATCATAAAAACAAATCAATACAGGGCTGGGGCTACACCGTGTTCGGAAAAGTAGTAGACGGCATGGATGTGGTTTATGAAATAGGTCGCTCACCAACTGGTGGTCGCGGGCCATTCCCAAAAGATGTGCCACTGCGCACGATCACCATTAAAAGTGCTGTCGTCCTTAAGTAGGAATGAAAAACAAGTAAGAGCATAGAGTGAGCAGGAATAAATTGTGACCAAGAATAAAGAGTGACTAAGAATAGAGTGGGCAAGAGTAAATGGATAGCACTGTAAACAAGCTAACCGAGCTGGCAAGCAGCGCGGCAAATGCTTTAAAACGTCGCGGCGACACCATCGCGGTATCCGAATCCTCCATGGGCGGCCTGGTATCAGCGGCACTGGTCGCAGTGCCCGGCGCATCGGCATATTTTTTGGGCGGCGCTACGATCTACACGCACGAATCCAGAAAACAATTGTTGGGCATGGACGAAGCTGCCCTTAAAGGCATTCGTCCTGCTACAGAAGAGTATGCATTACTCTGTGCCCGGACCATCCATAAAAAACTGGGCAGCACCTGGGCGCTGGCGGAGACTGGCGCAACAGGCCCTGACGCAAATCCTTATATGGATCCACCGGGCACTGCCTGGATCGCTATTGTCGGTATAGCAGAATCAGGCCCGATAGAAAAAACCCTGCGCATTGGAACTGGCAGCAATGATCGCGAGACCAATATGTGGGCCTTTACTCAGGAGGCACTGGATTTTCTTGTCGAGACCATAGGCTAGTACTGGTGGCAAAGTAGCGAAACGACTAATATGTGGGTTCGCGGAAAGCTAGACGATTCGAGCAGGCCTCAGTCACTCTACATGCGCTATCTATTTACCAAAAAGCAGTAATAAAAGTACTAAAAAATTGTATATAAAATAAAAATATTGAGAAGTTTATGGAGCAGGTCAGCATGGATGTATCCCGGCGGGATATGCGCAAAGTCGCCTTTACCGCACTGGCGGGCACCAGTATCGAGTGGTTCGATTTCTTTATTTATGGCACTGCCGCAGCACTGGTGTTTCCCAGTGCATTCTTTCCCGAAGATATGCCGGAGATGGTCGCTCTAATTGCCGCATTTGGCACTTTTGCTGTGGGCTTTATTGCGCGCCCGATAGGCGGCGCGGTGTTTGGTCACTTTGGTGACCGGGTGGGTCGTAAAGCCGCACTGGTAACCGCATTGATGATTATGGGTGTTGCCACCACGCTGATAGGGCTTTTACCCACCTATGCCAGTATCGGTATTGCCGCGCCACTGCTACTCACATTGCTGCGCTTTGCCCAGGGTTTCGCCGTCGGTGGTCAATGGGGCGGCGCCATGTTGCTGGTCACTGAAAATGCACCCGCGAACAAACGCGGGTTCTACGGTGCCTTTGCCCAGGCCGGTGCGCCGGTGGGTTTAATCCTTGCCAATCTGGCATTTCTAGCCGTGCTCGCGATTTTCAGTGAAGAGCAATTTATGGCCTGGGGCTGGCGTATACCCTTTCTGTTTAGCATTATTTTGATTGGCATCAGCATGTATGTGCAATTACACCTGGAAGATACCCCGGCATTTTTAGCCCTGCAAAAGCATCAGACTGAACAAGCTGAGAATAGCGATCCAGATCAAACAGATGGCCTGCAACCCGCAATAAAAGAAAAATCTCGGTCGCCGGTACTGGAAGTTATGCGCACACATCCTCGACAAATCGTCCTCGCTGCCGGGGCTTTTTTGGCCGTGCAGGTCACCTTCTATATTTTGATAGCCTTCGTAGTGGCTTACGGCAGCTCTTCAGCGGGCCTGGGCTTGCCGCGACAGATGATATTAACCGCCGTGCTGATTTCTTCCTGTGTGCAAATTCCAACACTATTTTTCTCAGCCACTTATTCCGATCGGCGCGGCAGGCGCGGCATTTATATGTTGGGTGCTGTGCTGAGTGGGGTTTGGGCTTTTGCTATCTTTCCCTTAATAGATACCGGAGAATTTCTCTGGATAGTCATCGCCATATCCGGCGGTCAGCTATTTTTGAGCATGATGTACGGGCCGCAGGCCGCGTTATTGGCAGAGCTGTTTAGCACCCACGTGCGTTACTCGGGTGCGTCCCTTGGCTATCAGTTAGGGGCCATTCTCGGTGGTGCCTTCGCGCCGATTATTGCCACGGCGCTGTGGGGGACGTTTGGAATATTTTATGTGGCCGTCTATATCGCCTTTGCGTCTCTATTGACGCTGGTTTCTGTGTTGATGCTGACTGAAACTCATGGCACAGACTTGCACGAGGCCTGAAATAAATTGCTATGGAATAAGTAAGGGGAACAGAAGGTATTAGCTGTTTATTTCGGTGTTTGTTTCGGCGTTTGTATCGGCCTCAGGGCCATCATCTCTGTTACTAGTTGCACTCTCTTTCAGAGCCGTCTGCTGATCCTGCTCAGCGTAGATATTTTCTAACCACTGATGCAGCTCAGGGCGGAACTGGCCGCGCTCATTTTTAAGAAAATAATACCAATATCTACCAGCAGGTGTGACTAAGAGCATCTCTGCCGGCGGCGTGGCCAGGTCGAAACTTTCCTGATCAAGTATGCCCTTAGTCACCATAATCAGGCCGCGCTCTATGATGCTACAGGTGCGCTGTACATAAACACAAAGGTGGTGATTATCAGTGCGGTCCATGGCTTGACCAGTAAAAGCTTTTTGACTTGCCGTGGCCAGCTCAGGCACCCGATTAGCATCCGCAGTTACCTCAAGATAACCGTTGTAAAAATTCTCTATGGCCGTGGCACGCAGTGCTTTGGTGTTACTACGGATTTGTATCACCAGGAAAATTAGCGTTACCACCACAATAATTCCAGACGTTATTTCCGCCAGGTTAGCGAGATAATCGAGGTTCATTGTTCTTCTTCCTATTTTGTTTGATGACGGTCGCAGAAAGCCGCCTCACCGGTCTGGTCTAAATCAACCCCATAAACCTTGCCGGGTTTTCCAGCACCACTTTGTTAGCAATATCTTCAGCGACCGAGTCAAAGGTAGTCTGCGCGGTCTGGTAGGCGCCGGGGTAGGTGCAATCAAAATGCGGGTAATCCGAACCCCACAGGATAGAATCGAGCAGGCCTTTTTCCTGCATCCAGCGCAGACCAGATTCTTCGTCTGCTTCCATGGAGACAAAACATTGGGTTTTAAATATTTCACTGGGGTGGCGCTTTAACCAGGGCGTGTGGTGACCCATAACTTCAAAATGTTCATCGAGGCGATCGATCCAGTAAGGCATCCAGCCCAGGCCGCTTTCGAAAAAACCGACCCGCAATTTTGTAAAACGGTCCAGCACACCACCAGCAATCATATCCATCATCACCGCCATTTGGCCGAAGGGGTGGGCGATCATGTGGTCGTAAAAGACATTGCCTTCATAACGTTCGGATGAAAAGCCTTTCATCTTGGAGCCAAAACTGCCGTGAATACCGACCGCCAGATTGTCAGCCTGGGCAATACTCCAGATGCGATCACAACGCGCATCGTAAAGCGCAAGATCGTTATAACGCTCGGGGCGAACCGTAAAACCCCGTAGACCCAGGCTAGCCAGACGACTAGCTTCCGCCGCCGCCAAATCCACGTCCTGCATGGGAATAATACCCATGCCGAACAGACGCTCGGGGCTTTCCTTACAAAAATCACTCATCCAGTTATTGTAGGCGCGACAGGTTTCAGCGGCGATTTTAGGATCACTTATGTCTCCGGACAGCAGATGAATGGAGGGAAACATCAGCGCCTGGTCTATGCCCTCTTCATCGAGTACCGCCAGCCGCGCCTGGGGGTCATAGCCGCCGGGCAGAATATCTTTCCAGGTAAGGGACTGTCCCGAAGGACCCATGCCGCCGGGAATACAGGCCTGGGCTGGCCCAGGTCCATCACCGGCCATTCTCGAC
>QNFP01000032.1 GCA_003645535.1 Gammaproteobacteria bacterium
CTAAAAAAAGCGCTGATGGGTCTGCACCCCTGGCGCAAAGGTCCCTACGAGTTGTTTGGCCTGGATATTGATACCGAGTGGCGCTCTGACTGGAAATGGCAACGACTGCTGCCCGCCGTCGAATCCCTACAGGACCGACTGGTACTAGATATTGGCTGCGGCAATGGCTACCACTGTTGGCGCATGCTCGGCGAAGGCGCACGCAGAGTTATAGGTATCGACCCGTCGCCCCGCTTTGTATATCAATTTTATGCCCTGAAACACTTTATACAACAAGTCCGAGCGAATATTCCAGTGGATGTTTTACCTCTGGGTATAGAGGCAATGCCCGATCGACTGGAGGCCTTTGATACAGTTTTTTCTATGGGCGTGCTGTATCACCGCCGCTCCCCGATGGATCACCTACAGGCACTCAAGGGATTGCTTCGACCCGGTGGGCAACTGGTTCTGGAAACGCTGATAATCGAAGAAGAACTTAACCACACCCTGGTTCCAGAAGGCCGCTACGGGAAAATGCGCAATGTCTGGTTTCTGCCCAGCCCCCCAACACTGTTAAGCTGGTTGCGAAAATGCGGGTTTACAAATGTTGCCTGCATAAATGTTTGCGCGACAACAACCGATGAACAGCGCGCTACCGAATGGATGACTTTTGAATCGTTAACGAATTTCCTCGATGCCGATAATCCAAATTTAACCATAGAGGGTCATCCAGCCCCGGTCAGAGCTATATTTACTGCGACTGCTCCAGGCTAAAACCACCACCCAGGCACAAATAACGCGGTAGGTTGCTGTAAAGCGATTCTGAGTGTTTTTGCTTGCCCGCATGCAGCCATTCCTTGATGTACTGGCTGGCAGTTAGTAGACTCATCGGTAACAAAAATACCTCTCGATAGAGCATTAGGGGAATGTTATGTATTTTGCAGATTGTTTCGAAGCACTTCAAAACAGCCAACCAGATCATGATGCCATTATATTTGAAGGGCAGACAATTACCTTTAACGACATGATCAGTCGAGGCTGGCAACTAGGCAATGGCTTGTTGGAAATGGGTATCCCTCGCCAGGAGCGAGTGGCCCATTTAGCGAAAAACGCCCCTGAATTTTACGATATATTTATCGGTGCCTGCGCTTCCGGCCACGCTACGGCTGGTATTAACTGGCGCCTCGCTGGCCCAGAAATTGAGCAGCTACTCAACTACACCGAAAATTCAGTACTGTTTGTCGGCAAGGACTTTTACAACACCATCGAAGCCATCGAGGACAACCTCACCCACGTCAGGCATATTTTTGCTCTCGACGGTGGTCATGACCGCTGGCTGGATTACCCGGCCTGGCGCGATCAACAGGCCACCAGTCGCCCCGCTGTCGAGTTGCACGGCGACGACGATATTTTGCATCTTTATACCAGCGGCACCACCGGATTACCTAAAGGTGTGCAACTTACCAATCAGGGCTATATGAATGTTTTCAAAGGCTTCGTCGATAACAATATCCTCGACGCTGAAAATACTGCGACCTTTATTAACGTCATGCCCCTGTTTCATGTCGGCGGCGTCAACCTCACGGTTATGCCACTTCTCAGAGGCGCGAAATTTCACTTGCTCGTCGATTTCGAACCGACCCATGTGCTTGACACCCTGACCAATGAAAAAGTAACCAACTCGCTGTTCGTGCCCGCCATGATCCAGATGTTGCTACAGGAACCTGGCGTTCGTGACCGTGACTACAGCAACCTTGAATACATATATTACGGCGCTTCGCCTATTTCTGAGTCGGTGTTGACTGAAGCTGTTGAAGTATTCGGCTGCAAATTTATGCAACTTTACGGAGCCACTGAAAATTACGGCCTGATTACCAAACTGGCACCGGAAGACCATGCGCCCGAGCGCAACAAACTCCGTTCCTGTGGCAGGCCCGTAGACGGCTCCGTAGTTAAAATTGTCGACACCGAAGGTAATACCATGCCGATAGGTGAAGTGGGCGAAATCCTCCTGCAATCCGACTGGATACTAAAAGGCTACTGGAAAAAACCCGAAGAAACCGAAGAAGTAAAAGCTGGCGGCTGGTATCACACTGGTGATGCAGCCTCTCTTGATGAAGAGGGTTTCCTCTATATCAAGGATCGCGTCAAAGACATGATCATCACCGGTGGCGAAAATGTCTTCCCCGCCGAAGTCGAAAACGCTTTGCATAGCCATGCAGAGATTACCGATGTCGCCGTCATCGGCATTCCCGATGATAAATGGGGCGAAGCCATTAAGGCAGTGGTTGTGCTTAAATCCGGTTCAAATCTTAGCGAGAGCGATATAATAGAATACGCCCGCACCCGGATTGCGGGCTTTAAGTCCCCGAAGTCCATTGATTTTATTGACGAACTGCCCAGAAACCCGTCCGGCAAGATCCTGCGGCGCGAACTGCGGGCACCCTACTGGAAAGTTGTCGGTCGACAGGTTAGTTAGGTCCTCGGCTAGCTGCTTTACCTTGACTCCCTCAGGCCAACTAAATATAGTAGCCGCCCTCACGCACTCGTAGCTCAGCTGGATAGAGTACCCGGCTACGAACCGGGCGGTCACAGGTTCGAATCCTGTCGAGTGCGCCATACAACCCGGCCAAAAGCCGGGTTTTTTTGTGCTCGAGTGGTGGTGAGAACCTCCTCAGGTTCGACAAATTGCAACGCAATTTGGACCGAGCCGCAAGGCGACGAAGCCCCGGCACGGGGTCAAAACAGCCCAGGCTGATTTGAGTCAATCCTCCCGAGTGCGCCATACAACCCGGCCAAAAGCCGGGTTTTTTTGTGCTCGAGTGGTGGTGAGAACCTCCTCAGGTTCGACAAATTGCAACGCAATTTGGACCGAGTCGCAAGGCGACGAAGCCCTGGCACGGGGTCAAAACAGCCCCAGGCTGGTTTGAGTCAATCCTCCCGAGTGCGCCATCTTGTTTTTACTCCCTGAAAAACCGCTTAACGCCTTGTAAAGACAAGGTCACTTCTGGGGTTCGAAAACTTTCATCAAAGCCCATGATCGGACAACCACATTTAGAGATTTTTCCTGCATTACCGGCTTATCTAACTGAAGCTAGTTTATGCGTTTTTCACCGGCACTGATCACAGTATTTGATTCAGCATCAACAATGCGGTCAAGTAATTGTTCAATCTTGCGCTCGACTTTCTCGTTCCTGGAAAGCGGGGTATTAACAAGATTCTGCCTTTACCCTTTTACGCCTCAAGCGCCTACTCCTGCGAATCTGAATATTTCGAATCACAATGCCCAAAGTGTTACAAGGCTCCCTACGTTATCCAGAATTAATCATAGGTGCCCTAAAGCGTATGGGTTTAGAAACTGTCTGTGCCAGAAAAGATTTCTATCCACTTTACTTAAGGCCGCTTCATCGCATATCCGATCCCAGTTCTCTTCTATTATGTGCCTTTGGGCCGCGACGATTTCTGTAGCTTCCCCTTCCGATAGTAAGAATTGCGGTGCGGCCTCAATACACGAGGCGATATTACTCATGCGATTGTTGCCCGAAATCAGCATGGCTTGTGACGCTTCATAGCCGGTTCTGCCTTGCGGACAAATATCATAGGCAGGGGTGAGAGTGAGCATTTTACCATCCCAAAATGCCGCATGATTGCGGGCGTGGTCGTCGTTATTGCCACATAGGATATTAAAAGCAAGGCGAGCGTAAAGTTCTTTGAGTGTTGCCGGGGCTTCTGTGAAGCGGTGGCGAATAATTTCAGCGAATACTTCATAGCTGGCATACCGGGCCATCATTTCATCCGGCTCAAAGAGTGTTAGGCTTGAAACCATCGCCTTACGCTGCCAACCCTGGTCAGTATGTTTGCGGTCAAACCGCTCAATAAGCAACACATCCTTATGAGAGGATTGGGTCAGGGATACGGGCGCAACATTTAGCCCGACAAGTTTTGCCAGGCGCATTGCAATGAATTCGGCTTTAACCACACTGTACAGATCAGAGCTGGACGAAAATTTAGCCACGTATTTTTTGTTGTCGTTCTCAATCAGTGCTTTCGGACGCGCGCCGCCAATAGAGCTGCCGTGATGCAGGGCGTGGTCAAGTTCGGCGGTGAGGGGAATCCCTTGCTCAACCCTTTCGGCAGATTCAAGAAGTTCATCCAGCGAGACATTGATAGACGAGCGAGGCACATACTCGGTTGCAGAGTGTTGGAAATCGAGCGCACCTATTCGGTCGGAGCCTGATTCAAGTAGATAGGTCAATTCGTCAAGTTGAGTGTTTCCCGCATTGACGCCTTTGAGACCGAGCATTTTATTGATAATAACGCGCCTTCCCCACGCATCGGGCGCAGCATCGCGGATACAGCCTGGCATTGTTAAGCCATCGAGCAAAGGGAGAGTGCCTGATTGCAACGGGAGCTCGGGTTTATAAATCGCGATAGCATTTTCTCGGGCTAGATAACTTTTGCCATAGTTGAAAACGATCGTGCCATTTTCCGCGAAGAGTCTGCCCGCAACAATTGGCTGGGTTTCACCGGGGAGCCATACCCAGACAAAGGCTTCTGTATTTTGATTGTTAGAACTCATCATCTACTGCCTTTGTGCTCTTCTTGCGCACAGACCTGGGTAAAAGCGCCAATTTGTCATCGATTCGCTCTATGTGCCCTGTCAGAGTAGAACCTTCTATCTCGAACAGTTTTACGCCGACAATGGTGGCGACCTCAAACGTCGCGCCAATCTCGCATTTAGGGTCGCCCCTCTCAATACGTTGTAGCAACCCTCTGGATATACCCGCACGCCCAGCCAAATCCTGTGCAGTAAGTTTGCGCTTCTTGCGAGCAAGCTTAATGAGCTTGCCCATAAGTTCGAGTGCCTCCTGACTATAGCGGGAGTATGTGCGTATCACTGGTTTTGCCATAACGCCACCTTCGGTCTACTTATGAACCACGAAACTATTCCATAATTCATCTACAGGTCAAAATAACATCTTTTTAATGAAGCAAAAAGAACTAAATGTTCTGCTCATAATACATAAAGGCATTTTACGATCTAGGTATAGCTCATTTTGCTAGATTTCAGGGTCATAATTATTTTTAACCATTCGGCGGAAATGGTCTTTTTCCTGATTATCTCACCGGTGATTTTTCTCCGTTTCTTTCCCATTTTTAGCGCGGGTTCGTCTGCACAATGCGCCAGGCGACGTACAGGCACCAGGGCGCGGCACAAGGCCGCTTATTTTTTATACTGCTGTAAAACCATTCTACCGCTGTAAAACAAGAGGCCTGCCAGAAACTTCCGCCACTAAGCAGACCCTGCAAATCAGGACCGCAGCAGTGTACTGATTCTCTTCCTGGTTCAGACATTCTGGAACCCACTCAATCTCGACAAGCTTCGTGTTATCTACGTTATTAATGCATTCTGCAGTGTTTCTGCATGTAGACAGCCTGCCCAGCTTTAGCCTAGGGGCGAATATCTGCCTGCAACTTCTTGACTAAATTATCACCTGGCCATTACTCGTTTGCCTTAAAACCGCCATAATACCAACATGTATTCCCTCTCCCTGGAGAGGAAGTTTAGGCCCATGTAATGAACCCGTGTCGGCGTGATATTGTCAACTCCTGAACTGAAACAAGCGGAATTAAGTTATGAGTCAAGGAGCACTACTTGGGGCGATTTTTCTGGCCTTGCACGTAGTCATTGAGGTTGCCCTTATCGTCAGGGTTCTGCTGCGACCTCATCGTGAACCAGCTTCGCGTATCGCCTGGGTAGTCGTCATCATTGTCCTCCCGGTGCTGGGCCTCCTGGCCTACCTGTTGTTGGGTGAAACCAATATCGGCCGACGCCGCGTAGCGCAGATGCGTGAAGTCATCTCCAGGCTGCCAGATATAGCTGCAAGCGCTGGCTGGGACGCGCCAAATTTGCAGACCGATGTGCCAGAATGCCACGCGCATCTGTTTCAAATCAGTAAAACGGTTAATGGCTTCGATGCCATTGGCGGCAACCGCGCACTGCTAATGGCGGATTCAAACGCCGCCATCACCTCGATGGTAGCCGACATTGATGCCGCCAGAGATCATGTCCACCTGATGTTCTATATCTGGCTGCCAGACAATAACGGCTGCAAGGTAGTGGATGCGCTGAAGAGAGCGGCCAACCGGGGGGTGACCTGCAGGGCCATGGCGGATGGTCTTGGTTCACGCACCATAATAGACTCGCCGCACTGGCCAGCCATGCGCGAAGCCGGAGTTCGTCTGGCCGTCGCACTGCCCATCGGTAATCCGCTATTACGCCCCCTGAAGGGCCGCATAGACCTGCGTAACCACCGCAAGATTATCGTCATCGACAATCTCATCACCTATTGCGGCAGCCAGAACTGTGCTGATCCGGAGTTTCTGATCAAAGCCAAATATGCGCCGTGGGTGGATCTGATGATGCGCTTTGAGGGACCAATCGCTCGTCAGAACCAGTACCTTTTTGCCAGCGACTGGGAATCCGAAATCGGCGAAGATATCAGCCAACTGCTCAGCGAACCGATTCTCACGGCTGAGCCCGGACTGTCTGCGCAGGTCATCGGAACCGGGCCGACCGTCCGTTACTCCGCCATGCCCGAAATCTTCGAGACACTTATGTACGCCGCCCGCCACCAACTGGTTATTACCACGCCGTACTACGTCCCCGATGAATCCATGCAGGCCGCGCTGTGTGCCAGCGCCCGCCGCGGTGTTGATACGACTATCGTTTTCCCGGCAAGAAATGATTCATGGATCGTCGCGGCAGCCAGTCGAAGTTATTATGACGATCTACTCGCCGCCGGAGTCCATATTTTCGAATACCAGGACGGGCTATTGCATACCAAGTCACTGACGCTGGACGGTGAGATAACCCTGATCGGTTCAGCGAATATGGATCGCCGCAGTTTCGAACTTAATTACGAGAACAACATCCTTTTCTACAGCCGCTCGCAGACCCGCGAAGTGCGCCGTCGCCAGGACAGCTATATTGCCCGATCTCTACCCGTTAATAGAACTGTGGTGGATGGCTGGACCTGGCGCCACCGGCTCTGGAATAATGCCATTGCCATGTTGGGACCTGTACTATGACATGCTGGGGCGGGTGCTATGAAAAGAAGTCAGGACTATCTGGATTCGGTGTCCTGGCTCAGCTTTATAAAGGCCTGAAACTCCGATGACTCACGCAGCACCTTGCCAGCGGCAGCAATAAGCCGATCAACCTGATCGTCGCTGAGGTCGAAATTAGTACCTATGCTGTTGAGGAATTTGCGCTCACTGTCATCGCCAACCTGATCGAAACTAACATCCACAAAGTGGAAAGTGCGTGGACTCCCCTCGCCAGTTTTGTCCTCTGTCCACTGTCTAAAGGTGGAGCGCACGAGTTCAATAGTATCATCGCTGTAGCGGGCGATCTCGTCGGCACTGACGCTGCCGATTATCTCCAGTAGCGAAGGCGCAACGCGTTCCAGAACCCAGCCATCTTTGTGACGCGCACGTGCGTTCACCGAAATGATCAGAATATGACGCATTTCCTCCTGATCGAGCACTTCGACCTGGGCATCAGGATCAGCAATGATATTCATAGTGTCGTAGTAAGAACGCAAGCCCAGGTTGTCGGAGATCCCACCGTCCATCAGATGCAGCCACGGTCGTTTTTTGACATCGAGGTAGTCCTGTAATCGACGCGCCGCAATTTTACGTACTGTGGCTTCCGTATCTTTCTCGGCTTCCGCCAGCCACGCAGGCGGCTGATAACCGCAGCTACCGGCAAAGTTTTCCAGGGTGATAGGTGAAAACACTATTGGTACCGCCGACGACGCAGCGACCGCGCGCGACAGGGGATACACACTGCGGTCGGCACAGAGGAGATCGAAAGCCGACTGGTTAAATGGAAAACGGATTCCCGTGGCAATATCGGTGGCGTTGATAATTACCCGGGGTGCGCCCGGCCGCTGCAGATCCGCAAAAGTGGCGCCGTGGAACAGGTGCTTGTCGTAATAGCTCGCTGCCAGATCAGCCCGCCCGTAGGTGCCACTGATCAATCGAAACCAGTTGATCGGATTAAACAGTTGCCGAAGCAAAATATGTTCAATATTTTTACGCAGAAAAAGAGGCTCAAAGTCGGTAAAAACCTGCTCGCCGTGCAAGCCGTAGTAAGCGGCGGTGAAACTGCCGCCCGACACCGAAGAGATCATATCGACCTCAGTCAGCAGTGAACGAGAACCTTTTGAGGTTGTTAGCTGGGTGTTGGCCAGTTCCTTGAGTGCGCCGTAAGCAAAGCTCGAGGCCCGGGCACCTCCACCCGAAAAAGCTAGCAGCACTGCATACTCTGAAGAACGGTCACCTTCAAGTTTCTGATCAGTGCGTTCCTGTTGTTCTGGCATCCATTTCTTTAGCGGCTTGTCGACAGCACTCAGACGAGCACAGGCGGCAGTTAGCAGCATCAGGCAAATGAGACACAGTCGCGCAGCAATGGCCGCGAAACGACGCTCTCGCTTATACGACTTAATCTGACCGGTCATAATGAATTCCTCGCTACTGCGCTTTGTCGATGTCCTCAACAATACGCTGCTCCATGTAGTCAAAAAACGGATTGTGGCGCAGACGCATAAGCTGGCCCAGGGAAGTTGTTAGCAGGTGCGTCTCACCGCGCGGTTGCAGGGCGCCGAGCGGCAAGCCATGGTAGGGACCTGACTGACTATCACCGGTGCCGTAAACCGGGTCGTCGGGCGCGAAGGGAATGGCCACATGTGCCAGCGAATAGACACCACGCGGCCACGTCATCGGCAGGGGTCTGGATTCGATCATTGCTGAGCGAGAAGCCTTGCTCTTCTCAACGATCTGCAGCGAATCGCTGGTGGCATTGGTAATAACCGTCAACCGGTAAGGCAGATCGGAGCTGGCCTCAAGACGACCCAGTGGGGATGCGTTCGATGCTGGAATAAAGGGGCTTAACCGACTGGCGCGGTTGACATCGAATATAACCAGCTCACTGCCCTCGTTCTCCAGCTTGTCGTAAAGCCGTTGCACGGTCGCCGAGGTCTTCACCGTGGCGTCGCTCCACGACAGAAAAGTTAGCACATCTGGAAAGTCCTGGAACCGTCCCCCTTCGTGGGCTGCCTCAATCTGGCGGTGCACTTCAGCGGTCACCGCCCAGGCTTCCTGCGCCGCGTTCTTGGGAAAAGAATTATATTTGAAAGGGTCGTACTCGGGCTCTATCGACAGCCACTTGAACTGTTCGAAGTAAGGTAAAAAGCTCAATAGCTTATGCGAGTTAGCAATGTCGGCCACCGGCGCGATACCTATCTCCGGTGAAAACAACAATAGTCGATCGGGAACCGGCAGTTTCGAGTCATCCAGAGCATTGAGGGCATCGAGCGCATACTTAACCGCCAGACCGCCGCCATTAGAGTAGCCGGCAATAATCAGTGGTTGCTGTACACCGATCCGTTCGCGAACGTGACGGGCACCGATCTGACTGGCCGCCACCCAGTCCTGCCAGCGTACCCTGGTCAGACTGCCCGGTATGGTTCCGTGCCCCGGCAAACGCAACCCGAGAACGTAATAACCCCTGGCATAAAGAATTTCGCCAACCCGGCGCAAACTATATGGTGAGTCGGTCAGACCATGAAGCAGCAGAACTCCACCCTTTATCTGCTGCGGAACCAGTTCGAAGGTTCGATTCCAGTTCTGCTCCAGCGATGCCGGATCCTGCAATCCGCCCCCGCGATAACGGTTGTAGATCAGCTCGTCTGTCGGCGGGGTACGCTCGTAAACCTTTTCCTCAAGCTCCTCAAACAGCTCTGTTTCACGATCGAGGTAATCCTGTAGCGTGGTCTGCGGCGTTGCGTCAGCGGCCGCAAATTCACTCTCTAAGACAGCCGTGTGCCAGATTCTTAGCGCTGACATACTGCGTGATTCGAATGCCCACGCCAGTAATATTGCAAGACTGAGAAGCGCGATCAGGGCAATGGTTTTTACAAGCCGGACAAACATGTGCCTCATATTGCTCCATTACCCCAGTGGCTGGAACTAAAGTAGCTGCAAGATTTGAGGGGCACAATCACTTTGTCCGCAAAAGAACTTCTCACCAACAGGCCCACCACGCAGATTCACCGTACTCTATATCAGGTTTGGCCCAGATTCAGCGCCCTAACACGTTATGATTAGGGAAACATAACTCGCGGAAACTTAGTTACCCTCTGATTTCTCATGGCGATCGTACAGATAACCGCCCCCCGCACCTGCGGCCGCACCTACGGCAAGGCCAGTCAATGGCCGACCAGTCGCCAACCCACCGATCAGCGCGCCAGCGACAGCACCAATCCCCGCGCCCTCCGCCGTGCGCCTCTCAGTTGAGCTCATATCCGCGCAGCCTGTGAGAGCAACCACCAGGCAACCAGCCAATACCAGATTACGTGTCTTCATCA
Source organism: Gammaproteobacteria bacterium (assembly GCA_003645535.1). Taxonomy (GTDB): domain Bacteria; phylum Pseudomonadota; class Gammaproteobacteria; order Pseudomonadales; family Porticoccaceae; genus HB2-32-21. Next base: position 10,413 of record QNFP01000032.1, read on the forward strand.
TCGACTCCTTTGAAGGTCTTTTTATTGTCCCGAACAGGGCCATTTTTCAACAATCGCGCGCATGACACCATGTACTGGCACCTCACTTTTCAGATGTTGTGTGTTGCGTCTGGACCAGTCCACAACCACAACCACTATCTGTTCCCGGCTCACCGTATTATCCGGACAGGCAATAGCATCGGACTTCGAACCCGCCGTGAGTGCGGCGTGGTAATCCAGGGCGGCATCGATATAGCCCAGGCAAAAGCCCATTGCAGCCTCGTATGCGGGATCACCCACGCTCACGCCGCACAGCTCGATTAGGCTTTCCGTGGTCCTGACATCATAATCATCGAATGTCTCGGCCATGACCTGGGCAGAGGCAGCGATTGCCGCCAGAGCGATTAGTTTTCGAATTAATTTCATCACATAACTCCTTTGTCAGAATTTTTCAGAAATGCTTGATAAACGGTGGATCCAGTACAACGACATAAATTTTATCAGTTGAACTCACATCAGGCCTTAATTCCAGCGCGCGTAGATAGACCCAATCCAGATGCTGACATTTTCGTACTTACCTGAAACGTCGCCGGCATCTTTAATTTGCATATTACCCTCCCAGACGAAGGTCAGACCACCACCCAGGATCAGGCCTTTCCGCTTTTCGTGCTTAAACCCGAGGGCATAGCGATACATGGTGCCCAGTGGAATAACGATTGGGCGTGTGCTATCAGCCGACATGGAGGTATCCAGTGAGAACCCCGCCGTCATTTCCCATTGGGGCTTGAACTTGTATTCGGTACCGACGCCAAAGTGCCAGACGTCACGGAAACCCGCATCCACAGTGCTCGATATCCCTGTGTCATCCAGGCCAACCTGAACCTTGCCAAATCTTGAAAACTCCTCCCAGCCGACACTGCCCAACAATGCCAGTTTACCGTCCCACTGATGATGGACTGCGGCATGCAATTGCTGCGGCATCTTTATGCCAAGTTTAAGGCCGTCGGAAGGGTTTGAAAATCCAGGGGGAGGGGGGGGCAGCGTGACGCCGGAGAGATTCGGTGAATCTTTGAAGTTAAGGTCGGTTTCAGTCATATAACGGATGCCAATGCGCGTGCTCTCAAGAGGTTCAAACATCACCCCGAAATTGTACTGTACTGCGAAATCTGCATCAGAGATCCGCAGTTTGCCGTCATCACCACCAGGGGGGATCGACTCGACGCGCATTTTATCACTCAAATAACCCAACGTGAGCCCCGCGCCCGCGCCCACCGACAGCCAGTCATTTACCCTGTAGGCCACGGTGGGTTGTATCTGTGGCGCCACCACCGTTACGTTAACAGAACTGTAACGCCCCACCCAGCTATCGTCCCAGTCGAGCGCCAAACCAAAGTAGTTGTGCATGCTGATACCGACTTTGAGCCTGTCCGACAATGGCCGTATGTAGGCGAACGAACCTGCCGGTACAATCCTTTTATTGAGCCCCCTACTACTACCTTCAGCGGTGTTATTGGAACCAGTATCGAAATCCGCAGGAATAAAAACCCCGATGCCACCGGCCATGATTTCCGGCTCATCGAACCGGGTCATACCAGCTGGATTAGAAAGAACCGTACCTGCATCGTTGGCACGCGCTACCATCCCAGCGCCACCGTAACCAGCCTCCGAAGCGCTACTCATCTCCGGAAAATAGAGCGCACCTGCGTAGAGCCTCGCAGATAGTAGCGCGAAGGCCACCAGAGCCAACGATCGTGATGCAAAGGTGTAAAGATTCATCTTTATTTTCCCTCTGTTTCTGGAACAACAACATCAGTTTTACTTTTATCGCACACTCGGCATCGCCTTTTTGGGTCGATTCGGTTCGCCATGTATATTCCGACAAGCACCGCGACCAGAATAACGATATAGAACTGGCCGAAAATTATTTCCAGATTGCTCAGCGCCGGGCATTAAGTGTGGGCGAACTAACCGGCCAGGTGCCCCTGATCCGCCTGTCAGTTTGTCTGGAAATATTTTGGAGCTGCTGCTGCGGTTTGGTTAAATACCCTTTCATAAATTTGGACCCTATATAAATGAGTCAACTCGCTGGATCGTCCAGAACGCTGCCACACTGCCAATAGCGTATGGCAATACCCGCCAGCCACCTTGTGGCACAGTGAATGGTAGTCGCCTCAGTATCGCAAACAGACTAAGCACCACGGCAATGAACAATAGTTGTCCGGTCTCTACGCCGACATTGAACATCAACAGGGCCAGCGGTACTTCGTGCTGCGGTACGCCGATTTCAGACAGGGCGCCGGCAAAACCGAGGCCGTGGAACAGGCCGAAAGCAAAAGCGACTACCCAGGGATATTTTTCGGTGAGGCTGAATTGTCCATTGTGCTTGTGCACGATGTCAGCGGCCAGAAACAGAATACTCAGCGCGATAATCGCTTCCGTCGGTGCTGCCGGCACGTGCACCATACCCAGCGTTGCCAGCACCAGCGTGATGCTATGCGCCACGGTAAACGCGGTGACCGCCGTCAATAATTGCTTGAAGCCGACCACAATCAGCAGCAGCGCCAGCACAAACAGCAGGTGATCGACCCCTTCCAGAATATGAATGGTTCCCATGCGCCAGTAGTCGCTGGCAACCTGAAGTTTCGATGCCTCCAGCGGAATGATGAACTCAGGTGAACTGGGCCGCAGAATGGCCGAATGCTGGGAGCCATCCTGCAACTGGATCAGTAACAGCACGTCGGTCTGCACCGCAGTCAGGCCGTCGATGACAACTTTCTGTCCCGTTAGTGACTCACTGTTATTTTTGTAGGTTGCATGCTCGACTTTGGCGCCGGGCACATCCTGCATCGTCGGCGTGCCCACCAGTTCCAGACTTTTCGGCAAATGGGGGGTGATGTTTTCTGCTTTGTCGGCACGGGTGGGCACCTTCCAGGTAACCGCAAACAGGCCGGTGCTCTGCTCTTTGATATCCAGCAGTGCGGGACGAATTTCATCGGCATTGGCAGACGCTGTCGCATACAAAGCAGCAAAGAAAACAACACTCCAGACTTTAATCAGCTCTTTAGCCATTTGCTTAGCCATTGCCGTAGCCAAAGACCTAATCACTCCGCCGGCTCCGGCAGAATAAGCTCTTCGTCTTCTACAGGCTCTTCGATAACAACGGTGTACTGCTCCCGCAGATTAGCGTAAAACTTTTCGTTAAGTTCTTCGCTCTTATCCGCCGTCCATTCCTGCACCACGCGCTCACGCACATCGGCAAATACGGGCGGAGGCGGCTCGTCGACACTGCTTATATAGACGAGGTGCACACCGTAACCGGACAGTATCGGCCCGTGCCATTCACCTGCAGACAGGGCAAGTAGTGATTCAGTAAAGCCACTGCCAAACTGTTTCTGTATTTCGATCTGATCCTTCCCCGGGTAATAGTTCTGCAGCATAAAGCTGTCGCCCAAAGCGCCAGGGTCTTCAATGGCGTCACCCTTTTCAATCAATATCGCCTTGATCTTTTCGGCATCATCCAGCGTCGCATCGCCGCGCTTATCGGGGTCGATGAAAACCTGGGTAAAGGTATACAACGTCGGTTGCTGATAACGGTCCTGGTGCTCATCGAAATAAGTCTGCAGCTCTTCTTCAGTGGGCGGTATCAATGCCACCAGGTCTTTGGCAAGAAACTCCAGCTTCTGCGCCAGGCGCCGACGAATGACCTGATCGTGCTTGTTCAAGCCCATGGTCAGTGCTTCGCGATAGAGCACCGTCTCGCGGATGTACTGCTGAATCAGACCGTCAAATTCTTTGCCCGTCGGCGGTCGATTCCAGCGCTTCTGCCAGGTTGTTTGCATCCACTCGACTTCACCTGCTGTTACCACGATGGTCTTATCGTCAGCCTCGGGTATCGATTCAGCAAACACGCCGTACAGCAAATAAATAAATGCACCGATGAACATAAAGTGCACCAGCGGTTCACGTAACAACTTCACTTTTAAAACTCTCCCTTTTGTATGTATCCATCCTGTCAAACCAGGCGCGACAATCTCATAACATGGCTGCAGTGCTTAGCTGGCGGTCGATCCTCCAGTCAGACCCGCGATAATCGAACTAAAACCGATACGGCATACGAACATCGGGTAAATCCGCTGGAAAATCTTTTGTGTTGCGGCTGACCAACAACGCACTCTCTCGCTTTGCGCATGCCCAGATGATTGCGTCAGGCAGTCGCATTTTATATTTACGCCGAATGGAAACAGCAATTTCGGCGACCTCGGCATCAATGGCTACCTGGGTAAAACGCGATAGAAATGACCGAATAGTTTCTTGTTCGTCGTCAGTAACCCCCACCATGACCTCCATCCAGGTAATGGCGCTAATCAGTGGCGTGTCATAGCGGCTAATCTCCTTTCGAGCGGCGTCAATGCCATTGAGGTAATCGATCAGGATATTGGTATCCATTAGCGCTCTCATTTGTTCCACTCATCACGTGCACGTTCCTGGTACGTTACACCGTCGATTTTGTGCTTCTTCCAGAGGCCAAATGCACCATCATCCTGAGCCGGCAGATGGCGGGCAAGATATTCATCTATGGCGCGCCGAACCAATTCTGCGCGGGATGACTGGGAGGATTCACTCATGCGTTTAAGCGCTTCAATTTGCTTGTCTGGTAAATCTACAATCGTTCGCATCGCAACCACACTATTAGGCATATGATAACGGCATCATATGCCTCACTAATAGAGAGGTCAACCAACAAAAGACAGGCTCTATCTGGCTATAGAATGGTCAGTTTCAGTCCCATAGTCAGTGCTTCACGGTAGAGCACGGTCTCACGAATGTACTGCTAAATCAGACCGTCAAATTCTTTGCCCGTCGGCGGTCGATTCCAGCGTTTCTGCCAGGTTGTTTGCATCCACTCGACTTCACCTGCTGTTACCACGATGGTCTTATCGTCAGCCTCGGGTATCGATTCAGCGAACACGCCATACAGCAAATAAATAGATGCACCGATGAACATAAAGTGCACCAGCGGTTCGCGTAACCACTTCACTTTTAAAATATTCCTCTTTTAACGTAGGTTAGGCTAGACCGAAGGGCGTAACCCAACATTGGGGCCTGTCCGTTGGGTTACGGCGCTTTCGCGCCTAACCCAACCTACTGACTGCTCTATTTTAAGGCAGGAACGGCTTCAAGCCGGGATAGAAATCCTGCTTCTTCACCAGTTCTGCTTCCGGCGTGTACCAGATCGGTGAAGTCCAGGCACGTTCCTGGATAGTCGCAGGGACATCCGATGGTGGATCAATACCCAAGACCTTGGCATCGAAGGTCGTCCAGCGCGGTGTTGGAATCTCGATCACGCGGGCGTAGTACACAGCATGCTGAGTCGGATCAAAATCCGGGTCTGACCAGACAGCCGCCAGCTGTGTATCACCAATACTATTGGTATAGCTGGCATTCTTGATATCGACCGTATTACCGACTGCCGGTACCTTGCCGGCGCTGGCATCCGCTTTACGACCATCTGACCAGGCTACGTCATAAACCTTCTCCCACGGGTGGCCGTCTTTGTACCAACCCTTGATGATCTGCACACGATCAAGGTTACCGCTTTCGGGATCTTTAAGTGCCCACACTGCGAAGGTTGGTGCCTTGCCTGATTTCTTCGGTAAATCCTGCCCCATGGGCACACCTTCTTTATAGGCCTTCTTCACGAAGTTCTTGTCTTTAACCAGGTCCTTCGAATAGCCCCAGCCGCCGAAGAACCGTACCCGAATCAACGGACCGGAGGTACCAAAGGTCTCCTTGTTCTTGATGGCGTCGAAGATTGCCGGACGCGTGTTCTCCGGTGCCCAGACACCCGTGGCACCCGGCGTGCCAAAATGTTTCGGTGGTTCACCGGCGACGGTGGTACCCGATGTCAGGCGGATCTTCGGTGTCATGTCTGTGTTGCCATGCACGCCTTCGTAGTTGAACTCCTCATTATCCGAAAAAGCGTCGTGTGAATCTGCACCGGATACGATGCCGTACTTCCAGGGGTTCGCGCCCATCATCTCCTGAAAGCCCTGGCCGTCGGTCAGTGCCCTGCGCACGTAGCTGTTTGATGCGACCGACCACCCCGCCCGACCCGAGCAGATGCTTGTAGCTGGTCTCGAAGCCAGCGAACTCATCATTCGGCGACAGTGCCGGATGGGTCTCCGAGGCACCCTTGGTCTGAATGATCTCGGTGGCCGGTGAATTGCGGTTCGAGCGCGCAGCCCATTGCTTGTCTATAAATTTGCCCAGGGGCGCCGGGGCAAACATCAGACCGTTGCTGACATTACCGTTATGGGGGATTGAGAAATTTTCGTGCCCCTCCTTGCGCATAAGTTCCTGGTAGGTCCACAGGTCCGCACGCTTGATCGAGTCCATCGAGGAGAAGATCACGTCGGGTCCCTTGTCATCCCTGAAAAACACGTTGTGATGCATGTTTATATACATCGCCTGCGAGGTCCACTCGAACGCGAGCAGCGTGGTGAACTTGCCCGGATCGTTATGCTTGTTGATGATGGCCTTCTGCTTCTTCCAGGCCGAGGCTGCAAGCTTTGGGTCAGACATGTAGGGAATCGGTTTCATACCGGCGACCGAGTCCATGATCTGCTGGAAGGCTTCCGCACCCTGCTTCGGATCACCCGAAAGAATCAACTTGCCCATCTCCGTTTTTGACATCGGATTAGTCTTGTCAATGATCAACGGCATGACGCCCAGATACTCGGCGTGGTCAGTCACCGCACACCAGTCATAGGGCGTTCGTTTCTGCACCATCGTACCGCTGACAATTTTCTTGATGGCCTCACCCTTGCAGAACCGGAAGGCATCATCCGGGGTGTTACGGGTACCCATGGCGAAGGCGTCCGGCGAGTTTGCCGTGTGCAGATGCTGCTCTCCGAAGTAGACGTTGTTCAGCGGGTTTGCTTTGCCGGACTCACGGCCGGGTTCGCCGATGGCGCCGGCATCTGCCGCAAGGGCGACTCCATTGACAGATAGTGCTGCCAGGAGAACTGTCACTAGCTGAAATAGACCTGACTTCCTCATGATTCTCCCCTTGCGTTCTTAAAATCTTGCGTCAAAGATGAATACTACGCTACCTGATCAACAAATGTATCAGGCCTCTTTTTTCTTAAAACGTTACCTGGCCTTCTCCACATTCGGTGGCATCCAGCTTCCATCAAGAATGGATTTCTCAGGCCAGTAGGTGCGCAGGTAAAGTGAGAATACTCCGTCGGGTGCCGGCAGCCAGTTGGATTCCTTGTCCTTGCCGGGTGACTTTGCACCAAAATACAATGTCAGAGAACCATCTGCATTTTTTTTCAACGTCTTGTTCTTAGTCCCCAGTGAATAACGCTTCAGCGGGTTCTGATTGAAGAAGTGCTGTTCGTTGTAGAGCGTTATCGACCAGAATCCTTTGACCGGTGGCGTCTGGCCTTTCGGAAAGGTGAGAGTGTAGCTATTGTGTCCGTCGAGTGGCTGTCCCTTACTGTCGAAATCGCGATAGATGTATTTGGTTTCATTTGGCGCGTTCTCCCACATGTTGGACTTCGCACTGGCTGTGCGATTGAGATAGTCGGTGCCCCATGCCGCATTGTTCACCTGCGAATTCCAGCCATTGCCTGCGGAGCTACCGTTATGAACCCATTGACGGAAAGGAGGGAGCATCTCTTTCTCGGTCGCTTTCGCGCTTTCTATGAGCCACTGCTTGACCTTCGGGTCCTTGTCTGCGGCATCCAGCACACTGCTGATCCATCCATAGAGGGCTTCCTCGCCCGGTAGTGACGGCACTGACTTCATCACGCCCGGCAACTCGTCGAAGAACGTCTCCGGGTTCACCCACTGCGTCTCGCCTTTGCCGCTGGACTTAGGTGTAATGATCGGGGTCTTTGACCAATCTGTGGTCTTCATCTTCCCGTCGAACTTCGAGAGCTGATAAACGCCAATCTGGGCAAGCACTGGTTGAATCGCCTTTTTATCTTCTGCCGTGGAGTCCATGAAGATACGCGGAATCACAAATATCAACGCCGTGTCAGACTTCAGCACAGCCTTGATACCGGCAGGTGTCTTGCCGTTCCAGTTCGGTCCGACAATCATATAGAAGCCGGGCCTGGTGCCGTAGGGCTTACCAATTCTGGAGAATTCTGACGTGCGGGCACCATAGGCTGCATAGACCCAGAATCGATCTTTGAAGTCAGGCACCTGCAAGATGACCGGCTCCTTATCCAGATCGAAAAATCCGGTACCGTAGACAACGTCCTGGTTTGGGCAGGCGACGGACTTCTGTTCCGGGCTGATATAACCGGTGAGCATCGCAAGTCCGTTGTAGCCCATCGGCAACCCACCATAGACAGAGGGTTCCTTCACTTTGGAGAACATGGCGGCGCGGTTGGACATATTGACCAGCGGCCAGCCCCAGACGTAAGCCATCTGCCCAATTGCATGGACATACTCTTTGGTCATGGTATTGCCGGATGCAGGGGCTGCGTCGGGAACCTGCTCAACCGATGTTGGTGATGGTACGTACACTTTCTCCGCCTGTGCGGTTGCACTAAAGGCCACTGCGGCAAAAAGTACGGATGCGAAAATATTGCGTTTGTAATGGGTTTTCATAATAGTTTTGTCCCTCATTGTTTCGGTATTCGATTCCCCTGATAGCAATCTCTACTTTTCGGGAAACACCTGCCTCCAGTCCTTCTTCATATCCACAATAATCCAGCCGTTGGCATCCGCCTGGTCGAGGGCCTTGTCCAGCTGGCCGACGTGGCTGTTGCGGTCGTAGGCATATTCGCGATCCGCATCGGTGTGGTGAACGAATAACCCCAGTCGTCGGCCTTTACCTGCCCTGGTGTATTCGATCATCTGCATGTCGGCATCGGC
>QNFP01000033.1 GCA_003645535.1 Gammaproteobacteria bacterium
CCCTTCACCACCACCCTTCACTGCCGCCATTTGAGCAAGCGCGTCAAATTGTTTACCATGCGCCTCCGCTGGGGGCTGTTCTATATGAAAACAATCGTTTATCCGGGTACCTTTGATCCTATCACCAACGGTCATATCGACCTTGTCGAGCGTGCCTGCAAGCTGTTTGACAAAGTAGTTCTCGGTATCGCCAGCAGCAAAAAGAAAACCCCCCTGTTTGATCTTAACGAACGGAAAGAGTTGGCAGCGGCGGCGCTAGGCCACCTGCCAAATGTGGAAATAAGGGGGTTTGATTATCTGCTGGTCAACTTCGTGAAAGATTGTGGCTCAACCGCTGTTTTGCGGGGTCTGCGTGCAGTATCAGACTTCGAGTATGAATTCCAGATGGCCAATATGAACCGAGCGTTGTCGCCAGAGGTGGAAAGTGTGTTCCTCACGCCTTCTGAACAACACTCCTATATTTCCTCAAGCCTGGTGCGGGAAATCGCCGGCCTCAATGGTGATATTAAGCCATTTGTACACCCTGCTGTTGCACAGGCACTGGTAAATAAATTTCACAGTTAAGAAAGCAAACGGCGATCAATCAACATTATTGTTAAACCTGTTATTCCTGGGCCTGTACTAATGCTGACAGCCAGGGCAGTAAACGGTACTGCGCTGATTCAAGCGAAGCTCTTTTAATACACCGCCGCATCGTTTGCACAACCGTCCAGCGCGACCATATACCTGCAATTGTTGTTTAAAATAGCCAGGCTTGCCATCACCGCCAACAAAATCTCGCAATGTTGTGCCCCCCTGCTCAATAGCTGAGGCAAGGACACTTTTCACAGCTTCTGCCAGCTTGTCGTAACGGGCAGCTGAAATACGGCCCGCTTTGCGTAGCGGATGCACACCACTCATAAACAGGGCCTCATTGGCATAGATATTACCCACACCAACGACCATCCGGCTGTCCATCAACAAACTTTTTACCGGCAGGCTACGCTTGCAAGCCCGACCGTGTAGATATTGACCACTGAACTCGTCGCTTAAGGGTTCTGGGCCAAGATCTTTCAGCAGTGGATGTAGTGTAGGGTCACCTTCGACCCATAGAATAGAGCCAAAACGCCGCGGATCATTGAATCTTAATATAAGGCCGTTATCGAGAACAATATCGACATGGTCATGCTTCCCGACCGGCACTTGCGCCGATACCATCCTCAGACTGCCGGACATACCCAGATGAACCATCAGGCAGCCATGCTGAAAAACTATTAACAGATACTTACCGCGCCTTTCAATGCTATCCACCGTCCAGCCAGTTATATGCTCCGCAAGATCCACGGGTACCGGCCAGCGTAATGCTCCATTGCGAACAATCACCCTCTCTACGCAATGGTTTAACAGGTGGGGAGCGAGACCTAAGCGAGTGGTTTCAACTTCAGGTAGCTCTGGCATAAGATATTTGAATTTTTTCTAGAGGAGGCTGGAAGAGTTTTGCGACTCAAGCGTTGACAGTTTGAAATGCTTTTTAACACCGCTATGTTAATGCCACTAAGTTAACACCGCTATGGCAAAAAACAAATAGTGGAAGATCCCGCTATTTTTTACTCGATCTTATTATCGTTTGCCGTTGCAATAGCAAAGCTATAAAAAACCCTGGTTTTGCCAGGGTTTTTTATACTTATCTTTTTCTACATATCTTCTACACATCCCTGGAAACAACGCGGCTTGAAGCTACTGTGTTCCGCTTATTTAATTTTCGCCTCTTTGTACATTACATGTTGGCGAATAACCGGATCATATTTCTTTACTTCCATCTTTTCGGGCATGGTGCGTTTATTCTTGGTGGTAGTGTAATAGTGACCCGTACCGGCACTGGATACCAACTTGATTGTATCTCTATTTGACCTAGCCATTACTGGACTCCTGTTATCTTAATTAAATTGTCGCTAATCTAAACCTTACTCGCTGCTCAAACCTTCTCGCCACGGGCACGCAAATCCGCAAGCACGGAATCAATACCGAGTTTGTCAATAATACGCATGCCTTTAGTTGACACACGCAGCTTTACGAAACGATTCTCCGGCTCTACCCAAAACCGATGGGTGTGAAGATTGGGCTCAAAGCGGCGACGCGTTCTGTTTTTGGCATGAGATACATTATTACCGCTCATAGGACGCTTGCCGGTGACCTGACACACTCTGGACATTGTTCTGCCTCTGCATATTTACCGGCTTGCCGGTAGGTGATTTCGGGAGGGCATCCGCTAATACAGCACACAGATCCAGCCCACAAAAAATGAGGCGCGTTTTATACCAGAGCCCCATAGTAAAATCAAATCCTTTTGCAATACTAAACCTTCCCTCGCGCAGCGAGAGACACCTCGCCTTCGCTGCCAACAATAATATGATCAAGTAGACGAATATCCATCAACGCCAATGCCTGCTTTAAACGTGCGGTAATTTGTTCGTCAGCACTACTTGGTTCCGCTATACCCGAAGGATGATTATGAGCAAAAATAAGTGCTGCTGCATTATGGTACAACGCCTGCTTGACCACTTCCCGTGGGTAGACAGCAGCACCATCTATCGTGCCACGAAACAGCTCTTCAGCAACAATCAGTCGGTGCCGATTATCCAGAAATAGCACCAGAAAAACTTCGTGCTCATAGTCCTGCAGGTGTGCTCGCACAAAGTCGGTAACCGTCTCTGGATTGTTGAAAACAGTTTCTCGGACCAGTTGTTCACTTAAATGCCGACGCGCTAGCTCGAGAACGGCCTGAAGTTGCGTAAACTTGGCTTCACCGAGACCTTTAACTGCACAAAAAGTGGCGCGATCTGCTCGCAACAAGGCCGAAATACCACCAAACTGGCGCAAAAGATCTCGTGCCAGATCCACTGCGGATTTGCCGGCAATACCCGTGCGTAGAAAGATTGCCAAAAGCTCAGCATCCGACAGAGCTTTAACGCCCTGCAATAACAGCTTTTCTCGCGGCCGCTCACCTTCCGGCCAATCTTTTATTGTCACCGCATGTCCCCTATGCCTACGAAATTCCGTTTACAGGTGGTATCTTAACGCCTGTAATCGATTATTACAGGATCAATATGAATTCGCTCATCAACAAACAGGTGGTACTAGGCGTCACTGGCGGCATCGCTGCCTATAAAAGTGCTGAACTGGTACGTCACCTACAAAAAATTGGTGCCCGTGTCCGTGTCATCATGACACCCGCCGCTCAGGAATTTATTACCCCCCTGACCCTTCAGGCATTGTCGGGCCACCCGGTACATACTGAACTACTGGATCCTCAGGCAGAAGCCGCTATGGGTCACATTGAACTGGCCCGCTGGGCAGACCTTATTCTGATAGCGCCCGCCAGTGCAAATTTCATTGCCCGCCTGTGTCATGGCGAGGGTGATGATTTGTTGACTACAGTCTGTTTGGCAAGCCACTGCCAAATCGCCGTCGCACCAGCGATGAATCAGGCCATGTGGAAGCAAACTGGCACACAGGAAAATATTGCCCAGCTGCAGGCGCGAGGAGTAAAAATAATTGGCCCCGCACAGGGATATCAGGCCTGTGGCGATTCAGGCCCGGGGCGCATGGAAGAGCCGGACATACTGGCGAAACAGGCTGCCACGCTATTTGATTCTGGGCTGCTTGCAGGCAAAAAAGTCGTCATCACAGCGGGACCAACCCGCGAAGCACTTGACCCGGTTCGCTATATCTCTAATCACAGCTCAGGTAAAATGGGGTACGCGTTGGCCACCGCGGCCATGGAAGCGGGCGCAGAAACAATATTGATCAGTGGACCAGTAAATCTGTCACTGCCAGACAGGGTAGAAGTGGTGTCGGTTGTATCGGCGCAGGATATGCTTGCCGCCGCCCTTGAAGCGGTTGAAGGGGCAGATGTTTTTATCGCTGCCGCTGCCGTGGCAGACTACCGACCTCAACATAACGCAGATAAAAAAATAAAGAAAACAGCCGATGACATCACCATAGCACTAACAAAAAACCCGGATATCGTAGCCACTATTGCAGCACTTACAAACAGACCTTTTACAGTAGGCTTTGCCGCCGAAACTCATAATCTCGAAAATTATGCGCGCAAAAAACTGCTAGACAAGAATCTCGATCTAATTATTGCCAATGATGTGTCAGATAAATCGATCGGTTTTAACAGTGACGATAATCAGGTGACATTGGTATCACCAAAACAAGTAGAATCTTTACCATTAATGAGCAAGGTATCACTGGCAAAATGCCTGATCGAATATATATCAACCCATCTAATTGCATGATCAATGGTCGTTTCCTGCCAGGCATTGCGCTGTTGCTAAACCAAAGCACACTTTTTAAGCTGTGAAAGTGCTCACTGTACTACGCAATTTGGCCAAAACACCCATTTTGCTACTGGGAATCATGACCGTTGTCGGTGTCGCGATATTTGCCGCTAACAAACTATATCAAAAGCAGGTCATACAGCCCTGGAATAGCCTTGCGGTAAAGCATACCAGTGAACAGGCGAAAGTCCTGGCCGATCGGCTGTCGGCCCACTTCATCAGCCTTGAAAAACAGCTCAAAGAGGCCTCTCTGAGCCCGTCACTCTTCCAGGCATTACGCTCTGTGGATCAGCAACAGGCTAAAACCATACAAAATAATCTGTTGCAAAAACTCCCTGCCGTACAAGAGTTTTTACTGCTGAGGAGCATTGAAGATTATTCGGCACATTCTGAGAATTTCGTTGCTGTGGACTTGTTGCGTCAATCAAATACTGGTGCATATCCCCATGCTGCTGCTATACAACTCGATGGGGTGTGGATGGTTTATATCGCCACACCCGTGGCAAATAACGATAACAGCGAAATTGCTGGCAGTTTACTGGCCAGTTTTCCTGCCAGCGCACTGAACAAACCCCTGGCTGGAAGTCAGCCGATTCCAGGGCTGACAACAATTCGCCAGTCAACCCGAGGTTTCGCACCGCAAACGATATTCTCACAGGGCAAGAACTCCACTGGCCACCACGTCGCCGTCGCTGTAAAAAACATCACCGGATGGGAGGTTGCGCATACCGCACCGGACAACCTGGCCAATGATATCCCCAAACCAGTAACTTATTTTTTAGCCAGTTTAACCGGGGTCAGTCTGCTAGCTCTGGCTGTTATAGGTTCATTAATTGCCTACAGCATGTATTTAACAAAAGCTAACCTGGCTTTGGCCGGAGAGGGGGATATCTCACCGAAAGACCTGGAGAGAATGGTCGCTAAAAAGCTGGCGCAACAAAGGCGGACTGCCAATCAGAAAAAACATGGCATGCTTACTGATTCGACTGACGCAACTGAACTATACCCAAATGAAGTATTTCGAAATTACGACATTCGCGGGGACGCTCAAACTCAAATTACCATTGAATTTGCTGAAGCACTCGGTAAAACCCTGGGTACCAGGACGGTTCGCGCATCACAAACCACTTTGGCAGTAGCGGCCGATGGCCGCACTACTAGCCCCGAACTACAGAAGGCGCTAATTAAGGGAATACTTTCTACTGGCTGCGATGTTGTCGATTTCGGATGTATACCTACACCAGTTTTTAATTTTGGCATGCAAAACCTTGCCAATATTGAATCCGGGGTAATCGTCACAGCCAGTCATAATCCGGCAAGTGACAATGGCTTTAAAATAATAATTGACGGGGGCGTTATGGAGCCCTCAGCAATAGCACAACTGGCTGAAACTATGTGTTTGGCTGATTGGCAAAACGGTGATGGCGAGCATAGCCGACAGGATGTTGTCGAAGCATATTGCGCTGCCATCACTAACGACATAGTCATCGCCAAACCGCCACATGTGGTTACCGATTGTGCAAATGGCGTACTAGGCCCTATAGCTCCCAGGCTTCTGAGTACGCTAGGTTGTGAAGTTACACCTTTATATTGTGACGTGGATGGTAAGTTCCCCTACCATGATCCGGATCCATCAAATCCTGACAATCTGATGGATTTGATTGCCATAGTGAAACACGAAAACGCCGATTTAGGCCTGGCATTTGATGGTGATGGTGACCGAGTTGTCGCCATCACTGGCTCGGGACGTATTGTCTGGCCCGACGAACTATTAATGATATTTTCCCGTGATTTGCTGGCCAAACAGCCTGGCTCAGACATTGTCTTCGACGTCAAATCGACGCGCCGCCTGAGGAACTTGATCAGCAGCTACGGTGGCCGTCCGGTGATGTGTAAAACGGGGCATTCGAATATTCGCCGCAAGATTAAGGAAACCGAGGCACCACTGGGTGGGGAATACAGTGGCCACATTTTTTTCAGTGATCGATGGTTCGGCTTTGATGATGGCTTATATGCCGCGACCCGCCTCCTCGAAATCATGAGCCTTCGCGAGCAAAGCCTGGATGAAATTATAGATAGCTTCGAAGGATCAACGGCAACAGCTGAAATTAAAGTGCCGGTTGCTAATGACAAAAAGTTTGATTTCATCGAACAGATTATAGAAAAGGCAAAATTCGGACAGGGTTCGTTAAATAAAATGGACGGTTTACGGGTAGAATTCTCTGATGGCTGGGGATTGGTTCGTGCATCCAACACATCGGCATCACTCACATTGCGGTTCGAAGCAGATAACAAGCAGGCCTTAAAAAATATTCAGGGCCTGTTTAGAGAACAAATAACCAGCATTATCCCTGATATTACTCTGCCCTTTTAACAAGCTACCGGATCCCTGGCCAGGGGAAACCATAGCCACAAGAAACTATAATCTATTTATGAATTCCGATGTAGCTGGCAAAATAAGCCCAGCCGTATCTAATGTCTCAGGAGAATACAGAGCTTATGTCACTTTCCCGTGAAGAAGCCATTCATACTTCAAATATTCTTGCCGAGGCGCTTCCTTATATCCAGAAATTCACTGGACGCACCCTGGTAGTTAAGTTCGGCGGCAATGCCATGACCGATGAGCAGCTTAAGTCCAGCTTTGCCAGAGACATCGTATTAATGAAACTGGTGGGTATAAACCCCGTCGTAGTCCATGGCGGTGGCCCTCAAATCGGCAGGCTTCTGGACGAACTGGGCATGACCTCACAGTTTATAGACGGTATGCGCGTCACTGACAGTAAAACAATGGACGTGGTAGAAATGGTGTTAGGCGCCAAGGTTAATAAGGAAATTGTCAGCCTCATCAATCATGCGGGCGGCAAAGCGGTCGGGCTTACAGGCAAAGATGGCCAATTGATTACAGCAAAAAAACTGGTCGTATCGCAAAAAACACCTGAGCTGGAAGTGCCAGAAATAATCGATATTGGTCATGTTGGAGAAGTTGAGCAAATCAACACCCAGGTAATCGATATGCTCACCGCGAGTAATTTTATTCCAGTCATTGCGCCCATAGGAGCGGATGACCAGGGCCGGTCTTATAACATCAATGCCGACCTGGTGGCCGGTAAAATCGCCGAAGTATTGAATGCTGAAAAACTGATCTTGCTGACCAATGTCGCCGGCCTGCAAGATACCTCCGGACAAATACTGACTGGGCTCGGGACTCGAGATGTCGATGCACTGATTGCCGATGGCACCATTAAGGGAGGAATGTTACCGAAAATTCGCTGTGCTCTTGAAGCTGTGCAAAATGGCGTTACTTCAGCGCACATTATCGATGGCCGGGTCGATCATGCCATATTGCTCGAAATTTTTACTGACCAGGGCGTTGGCACGTTGATTACCAGCCAGGTTTAAGCTCAGGCAAACAAAATAGAAAAGGAATTAACCTTGGTAACCCACAAGCAATCGCGCCGCGATCAAATACTTGTTGCTCTCGCTGAGATGATGGAGTCTTCGCCCCACGGTCGCATTACCACCGCCGCTCTGGCCCGCCACCTCGGTGTATCAGAAGCTGCTCTCTATCGGCATTTCCCCAGCAAAGCAAAGATGTATGAGGGGCTGATAGAGTTTATCGAAGAGACCATCTTTACCCGTATAAGGATTATCCTTGAAAACGAGCCTGGCGTAGAGGCGCGGTGCCACGCTATTTTGACCCTGGTCTTAAGCTTTTGCGAACGCAACCCCGGCATCAGTCGTATACTTTCTGGAGATGCTCTGACGGGTGAAACAGAACGTTTACATCACCGTGCAGCACAAATACTGGATCGTATAGAAACACAGATCAAGCAAATTTTTCGTGAGGCCGAAATTGGTGAGAATAAGCGTACGGTAATGTCTGTCAACGAAACCGCAGAGATGCTGCTTGCTCTAACTGAAGGCAAAGTCCGGCAGTTTGTGCGTAGTGACTTTAGTCGCTTGCCGACCGATCACTGGCCGCAGCAGTGGCACCAGATTATCGATAATTTATTTCGTTAATTCTGCCCAGGCGTATAGGCCTATTTATGACTGGCAATCAACAGTGGTGACACAGGGCCCTGAACGATACTCGAGCTGGTAAGCTCAAGAAAACGAGCTTTATATCTATCGTAGAGAACATTTACGCCTTCAAGCTCTTTATTACGAGCAGCGAGCAAAATCTCGGCCTTACGCTCCTGATCATCTAGCTCTGCCAGGACTTGTATAACTGATGAGGGTACTGATTTACCTGCGCGCTGATACTTCGCTGCGCGAGCACGCTCGTCGTTACGCTGTTTGCGTGTATCCGCCACGTTTGATTCAACCAGTTGTAGTTCTCGCTTTAGCTGGAGAAGTTTACGCTCCCTGGCCTGGTCGATTTCCTCTGTCGATTTATAGTTCGCTAAAATAAACTGATCTTCACGTTTACGCGCCTGCGCTGCCTGCATTTCCGCTTCAGTTTCAGCTAAAGACTTATCGGTTTGCGGCGGAATCACCTCAAGCAATTGCCCGCTTATGGAGAGAACCTCATATCCGCCACGCGCATACTGCGGCGGCACATTATCATCGATGACAACATTGCCCTCATCGTTTGTATAGCGATATACCTTGTCAACGGCGTAAACCGTACTCAAAGACAGGCACACAAATGCCACAAGAACTAGTATTTGCCTAGCTTTACGATAAAAAATCATATTCCGAACTCTGTCTGATATTTTTCAATCCTTACCAATACATCATCGTGTAATCCAGTCTCGCGAAGATACACTAATATGTCATCAATATCTGTGATGCTCGTCACACTTATGCCATTGTTGGCTTCAATCTCCTGAATTGCCGACAATTCCCCCTGGCCACGCTCTTTACGATCCAGCCCGACAACGATTCCACTCACTTGAGCGCCCTCAACAGCAACAATTTTAAGCACTTCTTTAATGGCTGTTCCAGCAGTGATAACGTCATCGATGACCAACACGCGTCCCCGCAATGGGCTGCCCACCAACGCGCCCCCTTCGCCATGGGTTTTGGCCTCTTTGCGATTAAAACAATAGGGCACATCGCGGTCAAACTCCCCCGCTAATGCTATAGCCGCTGCCGCAACCAGCGGGATACCTTTGTAGGCGGGGCCAAATAGAATGTCAAAATCAGGGCACTTATGGACAATAGCGTTGGCATAACAGCTGCCCAGCACCGCCAGGGATCTGCCCGTATTAAACCGCCCCGCATTAAAAAAGTAGGGGCTAATGCGCCCGGACTTCAAGGTGAATTCACCGAACTGAAGCACCTGCTCACTCAACGCCAACTCGATGAACTTGCGCTGGTAGTCTTCGAGCATAATAATTTCTCTATTCTCCTGTTGTTTAACCCTGTGCTCAGGTGTCGTCTGATTTCGGCTATTATTTTCCGCTATTCGCCATCCTAAGGTATTATATAAGACTAACAATAAAAGGGCTTGTTATGCGCGTAATTAGTGTTTCTGTTAATGGCATCCAGCAGGCGGGTCAACGCGGCCTATTTGACTGGCTGGCCGGTCAGGACGCAGAAATCATCTGCCTTCAGGATCTGCGCGCACGCGCGTACTATGTAGAAGATTCTCCCGAATTCCAGCTAGATGGATATTCCGGTTATTTTTTTGATTCACCTGACGAACACTGCAATGGTGTAGCGATATACACACGCCAGATGCCCAAAGCGGTGATGTTCGGATTTGGACTACCTAACGGCGAAGACATGAACGGCCGCTACCTGCAGGCCGACTTCGAACGTCTGAGTGTTATTTCTCTGCTGGTACCTGAGGGCACTAAAGATGGCATCAAAGATGAGACGGCCCACGATGCAAAGATGGACTTCCTCCACGGCCTGCAAGACCACCTGGTAAAAATCTCTCATAAACGCCGAGACTATATTATTTGTGCCAATTTAGGTCTTGCTCATTCACATATCGACGTAGAGCATGCTGATATTCACAACGATTCTTCGGGCTTTCTACCGGAAGAACGTCAGTGGCTCGACCAATTATACGGGGATATTGGCTATACCGATGCTTTTCGTGAAGGCAACGAAGATGCTGATGAGTTCAGCTGGTGGCCATCGGGCACGATAGGTGAGGGGGATGCCTGGCGCACAGACACCCAGATTGCCTCAAAGAACCTGTCGTCTCGCGTTGAATACGCGGTACTTTACAAGAGCAAAGCGTTTTCGAATCACACACCTGTCATTGTCGATTACGAAATCCACGACCTGTAGCACTTTCTATAAGACCTGTAGTGCCACCTGACAAAGGACACAGACAAACCGCTTCCTCGCGGCAATTTATCCGCTTGCCAACGCCATCTGTTGAACTCTAAATAAGTCAGCTATTCCCTGTTTAGCTAGCCCAAGCATCGCATTAAATTCGCTTTCTTCGAATGGCGCTGCCTCTGCAGTACCCTGAATCTCGATAAAGCCACCGTCGCTATTCATCACTACATTCATATCAGTGTCGGCCTGGGAATCTTCGGCATAATCCAGATCTAGCACCGGTACACCAGCATAAATTCCGACCGATACAGAAGCCACCATATTACGTAAGGGGTTCTCAATAGGTGGTTTTTTTCCCTGCGGCTTTTGGTCTTGCAGATATGTGAAAGCATCAACCATTGCGACACAGGCCCCAGTGATAGCCGCCGTGCGCGTGCCACCGTCTGCCTGGATAACATCACAGTCTATAGTGATGGTATTTTCGCCCAGTTTGCCAAGATCTACTGCTGCACGCAAAGACCGCCCGATCAGCCGCTGAATTTCCTGCGTTCTGCCGCCCTGTTTGCCCCGCGCAGCCTCCCGGTCCATCCGTGAGTTGGTTGAGCGAGGCAGCATGCCGTATTCCGCTGTAAGCCAACCCTGCCCCTTACCGCGCAAAAATCGCGGCACCCCTGGCTCAACGCTGGCCGTACAAATTACCTTTGTGTCGCCAAAGGCCACTAACACGGAACCTTCCGCATGCTTGGTATAAGCCCTGGTGATTTTTACAGGACGAAGTTGTTCTAATCTGCGACCGCTAGGGCGAGTTACCATATATACCTCTGAAATCTGTTAAAAACTACTGGAAGCACCATTGCCATATCCAGCAGCGGCATTGTACCCAAATTAGTCTGTCACGGCGGCTCCGAGCTTTGCTAAAATACAGCCTCACAGCAATCACAGGGTCACCGGTATGCCACTCAGCATGACCGCTTTTGCCAGAACACAGACCAGACATGACTGGGGCACCCTGAGCTGGGAAATACGCTCAATTAATCATCGCTACCTGGAGACAAACTTTCGCCTGCCCGACACCCTTCGAGGGTTAGAAATGCCATTGCGGGAACAAACACGCAAATTTGTTCAGCGCGGTAAAATAGACAGCGTGCTCCGAGTCGAGTTTGACAATACAAGCAGCGAACCTGGCGTGAATGTCGAACTGGCACAAAAATATATCGCCGCTGGCGAAGCCATCGCCCAGTTAATAGCAACACCTGCACCTATCTACCCACTTGATATCCTCGACAAACCCGGTGTTATGACAGACGATACTATAGACCCCAATGAATTGCAGGCAGCTACCAAAGAACTTTACCAGCACACTCTGGAACAGCTTGTCGAAGCCAGGGCAAGGGAAGGCAACAAACTCGCCGACTTTATCCGCCAACGCCTTACCGAAGCGACTCACCACGTCAGGACCGTACGCAAAAATATGCCTGAGCTGATGGCCGCACAGCGCCAAAAACTGATCAATAAACTCGCTGAATTTAACGGTCAGCTGGATAATGAGCGTCTGGAACAGGAATTAGTTTATATAGCGCAAAAAGCTGACGTCGACGAAGAACTCGACCGGCTCGAAATTCATATCTCTGAGATAAATCGGGTTCTCAAAAACAACAAACCCATGGGGCGACGTCTCGATTTCCTTTTGCAGGAGCTCAACCGAGAAGCAAACACATTATCTTCAAAGTCTTTCGCTAGCTCGACCACCGGTGCCGCTGTTGAAATCAAAGTGCTGATTGAGCAAATGCGAGAACAAATCCAGAACCTCGAATAACCCACCAACAGCAGTTATCCAACAAACTATTTATGACCAACTATCAAGGTACACTTTATACCGTTTCCGCCCCATCAGGCGCCGGTAAAACCAGTCTGGTAAAGGCTTTGGTCGCTCGCAACCCCGATATCAAAGTGTCTATTTCACATACAACCAGGCCTATCAGGCCCGGTGAACATGACGCCACCAACTATCACTTTATTAAAAACACCGAATTCCTCGCTATGTTGGAACAACATGCTTTTCTCGAACACGCACTGGTTTTTGGCAATTACTACGGCACCAGCGAAGCCTGGGTACACCAAACCCTGAAAACCGGTGTTGACGTTATTCTTGAAATCGACTGGCAGGGTGCAGAACAAATTCATCGCCAGCTGCAAGGCAGCATTGGCATCTTTATTCTGCCACCCTCGCAACAGGCTTTACTGGAACGATTAAACCAAAGAGGCCAGGATACAGCAGATGTAATCGCACGCCGCCTGGCGGAGGCAAAAGAGGAAATGTCCCATTATGTCGAGGCTGACTACCTTGTCATCAATGACGTTTTCGATACCGCACTCAACGAATTAGAAGCTATCATCTGTGGGCGAAGATTATCAATTGCAAGCCAGCAACAACGTTGCAAAAAGTTACTGGAGGAGTTGTTGGCCCAGGAGAGCTTGTAACCACCATCGATTCGAGTCCTGATGGATTTAAAAGCAAGGAAATCAATTATTCGCACCAGTGGGCATTGCTTTTTATCTCGCGACTAAAGTCACCCCTGCGCAATTTAGATACCACCTTCGGAATAGCTCAGTATAGAGTGCCTTGCTAAATGGAGTGTCCCACTAATTTTTCACTACAGAAATCATTAACATGGCAAGATAATAAGGTCGTTTGCTTCCTCTTTTACATTCCAGGGGCGGGGAATATGACCCCTGGGGGGTTAAAAATAGCCGATCGCAGTGTACCAGTCAGATGTTGTGATTAGCGTTCAAAAAGGTGTTGGAAGCTATACAACAACCTGTCGCCGCCCTGACCAGAAAAAGCGACCAGAAAAAGTTGTTGCCCCAGCGTACAATTCGGTAGAATGGAGGGTTCTCCTGGCGGCTAACCACGGTGTGTTACACCGGCTTAGGTGCCCAAAATTACCACACAGGTTGCAAAAAATGGCGCGAATTACCGTAGAAGATTGTCTTGATCATGTAGAAAACCGGTTTCAGTTAGTGCTCGTAGGTTCGAAGCGCGCGCGCCAGATTTCGGTCGGTGGCAAAGAGCCTTTGCTGCCGTGGGAGAATGACAAACCCACAGTTGTCGCCTTGCGCGAAATTGAGGAAGGGTTGATTAATGCCAGTATTCTTGACGAAAAAGATGAACCAGAAGAATTACTATCTCTCAATATGTTCGACCTCGACGTGCCTGAAACAGATTCACCTGAAAATCCGCCCCTGACGCCGCAAGACGGATAAAACAATCCCGGAGGAAAGACTTGCAAGCCGTTGAGACCTTTGCTGACAAGCTTTCCTTTTACCTCGAGCCGGCACAAGTCAAAAAGATTGTACGGGCATACAAATTTGCCGAAAAAAGCCACCACGGCCAATACCGCCAAAGCGGCGAAGATTACATTAGCCACCCCCTGGCTGTCGCCGGCATACTCGCCGATATGCACATGGATCCCGAGAGCCTTATGGCTGCTCTGCTCCACGATGTTATCGAAGATACAGATTTTACCAAAAGTCAGCTGACCTGGCGTTTTGGCCGCACCGTCGCTACGCTTGTCGATGGTGTTAGCAAACTAAGCGAAATCGAATTTTCTTCGCGGGCGGAACAACAGGCGGAAAACTTTCTAAAGATGACTCTCGCCATGGCGCGGGACATTCGTGTCGTACTGGTCAAGCTTGCCGACCGTCTCCACAACATGCGCACCCTGGGTGTGCTAAATCCTGAAAAGCGCCGGCGTATCGCCCGTGAAACGCTCGATATTTATGCCCCCATCGCCCAGCGCCTGGGCATGAATGATATTCGTATCGAACTTGAAGACCTTGGTTTTAGTGCACTTTACCCATTGCGCCATCAACGCATTACCGAAGCGCTTAAGGCAACTCGCGGACACCGCACCGAACTAGTGGATGAGATCAAGAGTGCACTCGATGCACAACTGTATCAGCACCACATAACGGCAACCGTGACCGGCCGGGAAAAGCACCTGTGGAGCATCTACCAAAAGATGAAGACCAAAAAGAGGTCTTTTAAAGATATTACCGACGTTTTCGCTTTTCGTATCGTGGTCGATAGCGTCGATGACTGCTATCGGGTATTAGGCGTCATACATAACCTGTACAAACCAGTTCCCGGTGAATTTAAGGACTATATAGCAATTCCCAAATCAAATGGCTACCAGTCTCTACACTCTGTGCTGGTAGGCATGAACGGGGTGCCCATCGAAGTCCAGATTCGAACCCGTGAAATGGACGATCTGGCCAATTATGGTATCGCCTCCCACTGGCTGTACAAGTCGGGGCTGGAAAATGCGGAAGGCAATCAGACCCGTACCACCCGGTGGGTCAAGGGCTTACTCGAAATCCAGCAACAAGCAGGCAATTCCCTGGAGTTCATAGAGCATGTAAAAACCGATTTATTTCCCGAAGAAGTATATGTCTTCACGCCCACAGGGGCCATTATTGAATTACCCACAGGAGCCACATCCGTAGACTTTGCCTATGCGGTACACACACAGGTGGGTGATACCTGCATCGCCTGTGAAATTGACGGCCAGCTAAGCCCTCTCTCACAGGCACTGGAAAGTGGTCAACGGGTACGTATCATCACCGCTCCGGGAGCTCAGCCAAACCCTTCCTGGCTCAATTTTGTCCACTCGGCAAAAGCACGTAGCGCAATTCGACATTTCCTCAAAAATCAACAGCACGAAGAATCTGTAGAACTCGGCAAACGACTTCTTGATCGGGCTTTGTTAGGTTTTGGCTCGAGTTATAAGAAAATCCGCAAATCACAGATCAAACATTTACTTAAGGAAACGGATGCCGCTACCTTCGAATCGATACTCCAGCAAATCGGGCTCGGTAACCGGGTGGCCTACGCAGTTGCCAATGTACTCGTACCCGAGGCCAAACGTAAACCCAGCACAAACACTAATCCCGACTCACCCATTCTGGTCGACAACGCCGATGGCCTGATAACCAGCTATGCGCGCTGCTGCCACCCAATTCCGGGAGACCATGTCCTCGGACACCTGAGCCCTGGCCGGGGACTGGTGGTACATCGGGAGTCCTGTAAAAACCTCTCCGATATTCGCGACAATGCCGAAAAATGCATACCCATCAGCTGGTCACCGGTGGTGCGCGGCGAATTCCCCGTGGAGTTAAAGCTGGAAATTATTTCGGACCGCGGCATCATTGCCACATTGGCGGCACGTATTACCGATCAGGATGCTACCATCGATCAAATTACCGTTAATGAACGCGATACACACACCAGCGTGGTTGATCTGGTGATCAGCACCCAAAACAGGGTTCATCTAGCCAATATTATGCGGCGTATTCGTAGCCTCAAAGCTGTACAAACAGTACAACGAGTGAAAAACTAGAGACTTGCCATGCCCAACAAAGCCGTTATTGAAACAGCAAAAGCACCGCGTGCAATCGGTACCTATTCTCAGGCCATCAAAGTTCATAACACTGTTTATCTATCGGGGCAGATACCCCTGGATCCCGACACCATGGAAATAATCAGTGACGATATCAGTGATCAAATCGCCCAGGTTTTTGATAATCTGGCGGCAGTTTGTGAAGCTGCTGGTGGCAACCTCAACAACCTTGTAAAGCTAAATATATTTCTGACCGACCTGGGCCATTTTGCAACTGTCAATGAGATTATGGCGAACTTCTTCGACCAACCCTATCCGGCACGCGCCGCCATTGGCGTCAAATCCCTGCCCAGAAATGCGCTGGTGGAAATGGATGGTGTACTAGTCATTTAAATAACTCTTTAGACCTCAGGTTTTGTTACAAATAGCCCCACAGCAAGCGCCTGCCTTTGTATTATATTTGATACACCAGCCCCTGTTAGGCTAGTTGCATGATATAGCGCTGCGCATCAAAGCGCTGCAACGCCCAGGAATAGCTCAGGCGGGAAGGGTGCCTGGGGTGCCCTTTTTTAGTTAACGGGCTCCTCCTCACTGAATCTTTACTTACCAGATCCTTGCTTAACCGGCCTTTTCCTACTGGACCCTCTTCTATCGGACCATAGCACCACCAGCTTCCACCGATATCGGCCACCTCTTCAGCAAGCCTTTGACAAGCCCGGATCAGATAGCTCCGCTTGCTAATATCGCCACCCCAGGCAGCCCAGAACTGAGGTGCCGATTGCTGTTTTGCCAGCTCAATAATAATTTCTATATTACGATGCCATATGCGGCTATCGGCCCGCTGTGGCAAGTCGTCAGGACAGGTGCTGCGCCGTGGATACAGATTTGTCATAGCAAAGCCATCGTACCCTTCGGCGTAGGCCACTCGCGCCACTTTGGTTGCGGTTACATCGGATTTTTCGCGATTGGCGGTGCTGGGATTGAGGCCGACCACAAAAAGGGGGCGGTTGCCCATTTTACCCAATGCAAACCGGCAAGTGTCTCGACGGTTTGCATGATAAAGATCATACATAGGATGGATGTGCTTTACCGAGTTGATTGGCGAGCTGGTTGACGTATCCCTGCCGTGTCACAACCGCACAGATAAAGTTAGTAATGATAGCTTTAGTCCGGGGAGCCTGGGTCTGGATAAATAATAAATTCAAGCAAATTATCATCGGGATCCCGCGTATAAACACTTATGCCTACATCCTGCCCGTTATTGCGGCCACCTTTGCGTTCTACCGGACCCTCTTCAATGGTAGCGTTTAGCTTATCCAGCGTGGCCTGCAAGGCTTGCGCAGAGCCATCCCAAACAAAGCAAAAATCACCACATCCCGGTTGAGCTGTATGGCCACGCAGGGAAAACTTACCTGACTGCCAGATTTCCGGTGTATGCAGATTTATTTTGTTATCACCACAATGTACAGAATATACCCGACCACCATAATCGTCGGTAACATCAAACCCCATACCCCTGTAAAATGCCAGCATGGCGTCGACTGCTAACATAGGAATGGCGACGTGATCGAAGCCTTTTATCATGGTGCGTACTCCGCGCTTTACACTGGCGAGGTTTCATCCAGCCCTTCCACCACAAACATGGTGGAAACCGTTGATTTATGGCGCAGCTTACGGGCATCTCTGTACTCAGGTGAATCCACCCACTCGCGCGCTCGCGCTAAACTTACAAACTTTAAAATTACGGTTCGGTTTGGCGACACGCTACCTTCAAAGACCTGGGTTTTACCACCCCGAGCAATGTATTCTCCGCCAAAAGCCTTAACGATCGCCGGCGCCAATTCCCGGTATTGTGCGTAGATATCCGGGTCTGTCACTTTAATATCTACGATGACATAAGCGGGCATAGCATTTCCTCTCATTATTGGTCTGTGTCCAGACTCATCAGCCAGTTAAATCGCCGCCCCAGGAACCACCAGGCTTTCCGCAAGGCTATCCAGAAGCTGATGCATCTCGTCGAGACTGTCGGCAAAGCCCACCACAATAAGCTGGGCAACACCCAGATCGGCAAAGCGCTTAACGGTATCAAGGTCACAATGTGCATCGTAGGGCGAAACGGCGATTTCAATGTCATCCAGGCTTCGGTCATAGTCACTCAACATAGTTACCAGTTTTTCCAGTCGCTCCGGCAGGCTCTCCGGCGTTAAACGATAGCCCATCCAGCCCTGACCGAATTCCGCCACCCGCCGCAACGCGGGGTTACTCTCTCCGCCAAAAAAAAGCGGGGGGTGGGGCGTCTGCACAGGTTTAGGCGATTGCACACATTCCGGCAACTGATAAAACTCTCCATTAAAACTGGAAACATCATCACACCATAAACTGCGCACAACGTGCAGGTAATCTCGAGTGCGGCTGCCGCGATGCTCAAAAGGCACATTAAGGGCGCCAAATTCCTCTGCTGACCACCCGGTGCCAATGCCAACCACCAGGCGCCCGTTCGATAGTACATCGACATCAGCAGCCTGCTTGGCAAAATAAACCGGGTTGCGTTGGGGCAAAATAGATATCCCGGTACCCAGTTTTAGTTTGCTGGTGTGAGCAGCAAGAAAGGTCAACACCGTAAACGGTTCGATAATACCGGTATCGGCTCCAAAGGGTGGCACCCCGTCATCACTATAAGGATAGGCCGACGAATACTGCTGGAAATTCACTACGTGTTCGGCCGCCCAAAGATGGCTAAATCCTCTTTCTTCAATGGCCTTGCCGGTCTCGATAATAAATTCAGGGCGTGACGCGACCGGCCCACCAAATAATGTCTGCACACCAAACTTCATAATTTCGCCTTATTGTTATCGTTAGTTTTTAATATTGTACTTATCGCTACGCTGAGTTCTTAGCATACACCAGGCACATCTACCCAGCGTAACTAGCACGCAGTGAACGCCAGACAACGCGCAAGCTGCCATGGGCGAGGGGAGGTCGAATAAAGCCGTAGAGTTCTCCATCTGGATTAATCAGTATCAGGTTCGCGCTGTGCTGCGGTTCTTCCTGCTGATTATTCAACACCGGGCGATAAGGCAC
>QNFP01000034.1 GCA_003645535.1 Gammaproteobacteria bacterium
AGCAGATATGGCTACCGATTGAATCCACAGGGATTCTATGCCTCGCCGCTTCGGTAAAAGCGCCCGCTGCTTACTGACGGATGCTGTGGCGAAACAATATTGAGCGATGATGAGAAGTGGGTGGACGCCCTAAAACCCAGGCCCGCTTTCAGTAGCAGTGTTTATCTGGCCTTGTTAAGCTATTACGCCTTACGAAACAGGGGTAACGCATAATCTTCGCCGATATTTTCAAAAATTACCTGTACTGGGATATCAATGGCCAAGTCTTCATTGGCTATACCCAGCGGCCGGCTGACAAAACGCACGCCTTCGTCCATTTCTACGACCAGTACCGCATAAGGTACTTCATCACGGAATTTGGGGTGCATGGCCTGATGGGTAATAATCCATGAAAAGATTCTGCCTTTGCCACTGGATTCTTTCCACTCCCATTGGTCTGATCCGCACTTGGCACACATATAGCGAGGCATGTGTCGCCATGTGTCGCAATCGAGACAGCGCTGAAAACACAACTTACCTTCGCTGCAATGTTCCCAAAACTGGCCGTTTAGGTGGTCGGATGATTTTGGTATAGGTCGTGCCTGGGGTAATGGATTGTTCATAATATTGTTCCCTGTTTCAGTTGATAGCGCAGATTATTAATTGTGAAGAATGGCGATGCTGCCATCGCCCAGATCACCCCAACCGGTGACCAGACCGAGTTTTGCATCTTTAACCTGGCGTTCACCGCATTCGCCGCGTAGTTGGCGGGTGGCTTCAACAATGTGATTGGCGCCCCATACGTGACCTTCGCTCAACAGGCCGCCATGGGTGTTAATGGGGCAGGCCCCGCCCAGTTCAATTCTGCCATCTTTGACGTAATCGGCTATGCCCCCACGTTCGAACAAACCCATGGCTTCCATCTGTAATAGCACGACGTAAGTGAAGCAGTCGTATATTTCCATAAAGTCCATGTCGTGGACTTTAACCCCGGCCATATCGAAGGCTTTTTGTGCGGCGAAAGACAGGCCAATCTGGAAGGGATCGGGCCGCGCAGCGATATCATCGGCGGGGTAGGGGTGCCCTTCAGCAGCGCCAGAGATGTAGACCGGCTTTTTTGCCAGATCTTTAGCGCGCTCGGGGCTGGACACAATAATCGCACAGGCGCCATCGGTTTCCAGACAGCAGTCGTAGAGACGAAAGGGCTCTGATATCCAGCGCGCGTTCAGGTATTGCTCCATGGTCAACTCCTGACCCTGCATCATGGCCTTATCGTTTAACTGGGCATGTTTGCGGGCGGCCATGGCAATCGCACCGGTATCTTCGGGCTGGGTTCCATAAAGTTGTTTGTGCCGTGTAGCCAGCCAGCCATACAGTTGAACCGGAGCCGCCACGCCGTAGGGAAAGTAGAAGTCTTTAGTAGACAATGACATGGCGGTTTCGCGTAGCGATCGATTCGGCTTGTGCCCGGGTTTGGGGCGCAATGCTGAATAGCCGTTCCAGCCCACCACTACGCAGACATGATTAGCCAGGCCGTTGGCCACTGCCATGGCGGCATCCTGTAGTCCGGTAACAGCGCTTGCGCCACCGGTGTGAACGGTGACGGAGTAACGCATATCAGCAATACCGAGATTGGCTGCCAGCTCTTCGGAGTAGGTGTCCATCATCGGCGGGATGATGCCGTCGAGGTCTTTGGGTTTGAGACCGGCATCCGCAGCGGCATTACGGATTGCCTCCAGCATCAGCTCTACCGAGGTTTTATCACCGCCACGGGTGTAGGGTGTTTCCCCCACACCTGTAATGACCGCTTTATCGCTGAAATTCATATCCATTCTCCCGTCGTTGGTGGGTGGCCTGGTGATTTTGCACAGGTTTTAAATCTGACCGTGTTCCAGTATAGATTCTGGGCAGCATTTTCATATAGGTATAGTGTAAAAAATTCATCTGTCATTACCTTCAGTGCATTTAGTACTTTGAAGTTGACACATTTGAAATTGAGCACATTGAAATCAGGTACTTCAGAATACAGTAAAAATAATAGCTATTGTAAAGTTGGGCTATGGTCACTGAGGTTGGCGTAGCGGCCAGCCGGCCTGTAAAATCGATGCATCCCGCACCTCAGATATTAGCTATATTTTAGAGCAGACTATTTTGGTAAATGTATGATTCCACATAGCCGACGCATCAATGTTTTTCACGGCGAGCGCATATATTATTCATCGGGCTGGGAAGATCTGGGAACCTCCCTAAATCTATACAAAGGAACTGACTGGCATCAGCTGAAACCGGGGCAGGCCGTTGCCACCAGTACCATAACAAACTGTTATCGCGTGTCTGTGGCGGATGGGAAATCTGTCTTTTTTAAATGTTACAGCTACCACAACAGACGCCGTTGGCGTTATTTTTTACGCCCTGCTAAACCCACTGTTGAAGTTTTTGGTTATCATCAATTACAGCGTCTTAATATACCTACGCTTGAGGTCGTAGCGCTAGGTGAACGACGTTGGTATGGATGCCTGCGGTCCGCCTTTGTCATCACTAAAGGGATCGATGAGACGAAGGATCTGGAGGCCTATGCCCGATGCGCATCTAAAGATTCTATGATCCCCATTCTTCGTCAGTTAGCAGACCAGCTTCGCGTAGCTCACGCCGCACACTTTTTTCATCAGGATTTACACTGGCGTAATGTGCTTATTAGCGATTCATCCGCCAGGCCTATATGGATAGATTGTCCACGGGCAAATATTTTTTACCTGAGTTTCAGGCGACGACACGCGATGATCAAGGATATAACCTGTCTTATTGAACCGGCACTGGACTGGTTAAGTGTTAGCGAAAAAGTTTGGCTGTTACATATTTACCTGGGCGACAAATACTCAAAACAAACCGCCAGACATTTGATGAATCTGGTTCAGGCAAGAATCGACGCGACCCGCTAGGTTCAAGTGTCCTTTCCGTTTAGGGCACGTAGAAATAATTCTTTCACTTCGGACATAGAGGCCCAGTTTTGCAGAAATCGAGTGAGATCTTTTTGCTGGGCCTTTTCAAATGAAGCGGCATCGCGATGTTGTTCCATAGAGTCGAGGTCAATCAGATAAACTTTACCCTGGGATATCTGGAAGTTATTCGCTTTGAAATCGCCGTGGGCGATTTGCTGTTCCTGTAATCCCTCAATAATATTTGTAACCTCTACGACAATATCTGCGAGCGCCTTCTCATTGTCCCGGTTATCGAGGATAAATTGCATCAGTGTTTGCCCCGGCAGATGCTGCGCAATAAACCATGACCGGCCTCGAAAAGGCCCCGTTTTATCGACACGAATTGCCACCGGCTCTGCGGTGGGGATGCCGTAAAATCCTAATAGATGAGCGTTTTCCCAGCACCGTTCCGCCCGCGAACGGCTGAACATCCGCTTTAGTCGGTGCAGTGATCCTTTGATGTTATATCGTTTAACAACAAATGAGTCGCCGCTCATCTGTAGCTGAACGACCGTGCTGGAATTGCCATCCTTGAGCATGACGCATTCAGCCGTTCCGCTTCCTGCAAATCTATCGGGTTGCTGGAGAAAATCGCGCATGGCAGGTGTGTCGAAAGCCCGCTCCATTAACTGTGACGAGCTGCTTTCGCTCAGTGAAACAACCTGGCTACATTCTCGGTAAATCTTTTTCAAATACCTTTTTTTACGCCATTCCCGCTTCTGCAAAATAGTTTCGTGGATTTTCTGTAGTAGTGTCGGTGTCATTGGCCAACCACGGGCGTCACAATAGCTGGGCAACAGGTTTAATGCTCTGCGGTCATCACTGGGCTGAAACTGGGCGAGAACCAGACCAAGATTCTGCAATGATGCAGGTTTATTCAAGGGTGTTTTACCGGTACTGATATCGGCACCGTCCAGAGTGTAGATTGCATTGGACGTAACGAAAAAGTTTTTAAGATGAGGGTCTTTATGCTGTAGGCCTGCTTCATGATGAAGGGCCAGGACTTTGAGTAGCTGTTTAATGAGTGTCTGCCGACCGTTTTCATCGATCTGCTGTTTCCAG
This sequence comes from Gammaproteobacteria bacterium, assembly GCA_003645535.1. Classification (GTDB taxonomy): domain Bacteria; phylum Pseudomonadota; class Gammaproteobacteria; order Pseudomonadales; family Porticoccaceae; genus HB2-32-21. The sequence goes on from QNFP01000034.1 coordinate 4,020, forward strand.
GCGAGCTCCATACTTATGCCATTGGTAATCGCCCGACTGACAATTGCCGGGTAATCTTCGTCTGTTTGGCCGGTGTATAACACCTCGGGTGCCGGGATATTTGCTCTTGTGAGTGCCTGTAGTCCGTTTAGCTCAGCCTCGAAATGACGCCGTTTTGAACTTCGGTTGACGAATATTTTTACAAATACCTGACTGGTTTCCAGATTCCCACGGTATACGGTTCTTTTTCCAGCGACCCTACGAACAAGCTCTGCGCAGCTCACCGTAATATCTGTTCCTTCGGTCGTGGTAATACGGATTGTCGTCAATGGCGCCTCTGCCAGGATTATTGTCCCGGTGTCAAATTGTGAATCGATATGCTCGCCTGATTAAGTGCCATCTGCGAGCGCCGTCTGGTTAAGAGCTATCTGCTTAAGAGCCACTTGTGGAGGATTGTAATGTGCCCAAAAAGCCTGGTTTTTGAGTCTATCATAAGCCTCAATCGTTGATTAACATCACTCTTTTATATATTACACTGTGTACTAATTTATTAATCGTGTTTCAGAATAGATCGGTATCATTGCAACTATAAATGCAATATTCCATTGCTTTGATCTGCTGTTTTATGCCTATACTTGCCAGCGCCGTATGCTACAAAGAGCAACACAAGTTTGTTCAGCTTAATAAATTACAGGTCGGTCTCGGCAAGTCGCTATCGGCAATATAATCAGCATTAATGTTAAGGGGAAGTCATGACAGAATTTACTGAGATTGCATCTGGGCTAATGTTTCCGGAAGGGCCGGTCGCCATGCCGGATGGCAGCGTGCTGGTGGTTGAAATTGTTGCGGGGCGGCTATCTCGCGTTGCACCTGATGGCACGGTGAGTGTTGTGGCTAACACCGGGGGCGGTCCAAACGGGGCTGCAATTGGGCCGGATGGTAAGTGTTATGTCTGTAATAACGGCGGTTTTGAATTTACCGAGCGTAACGGCAAAATCTCGCCCGGGGCGATTGCGAAAGATTACACGACGGGACGTATTGAAAGGGTGGATATTGATACCGGTGAAGTAGAAGTGCTTTATGCCGATTGTGATGGCGAGCCGCTAAAAGGCCCCAACGATATTGTCTTTGATGCTTCCGGTGGCTTCTGGTTTACCGATCACGGCAAGCATTACCCACGCTCGCGGGATGTCACTGGCATTTTCTATGCACAGCCCGATGGCTCGAAAATTACCGAAATGGTATTCCCTATGGAGGGACCTAACGGTATTGGTTTGTCGCCGGATGAAAAGATCTTGTACGTGGCTGAAACGCCCACCGGCAGGCTTTGGTCATTTGACCTGGCTGGCCCCGGTGAATTTGCCAGTGGCAAACAAAAAGTCGGTGGGCCGGTGCGGGGCAAGCTGGTGGTGGGTGTGCCTGGTCATCAATTATTTGATTCGCTGGCGGTAGATAGCGCAGGGAATATTTGTGTGGCAACGCTGGCTAATGGGGGGATTACCGTGGTGTCACCAGACGGTGCTGACGTTGAGCATATTCCCTTCCCAGATCGAGGCACCACCAATATTTGTTTCGGTGGCCCTGAGCTGAAAACGGCATACATTACCCTGGGCACTACAGGGCGTCTGGTATCCATGGATTGGCCGCGACCGGGCCTTGCTCTTAACTTTCTGAATAAATAGGTTGCTTAACTTTTTAAAAAAATAGTAGTGGGTAGTAGTGCATGACAAATACTGAAGAACTGACTGAGGCAAAATCCTGGGGCCTGAACGACGATGAAATAGCTGTCTACCCCACCGCCTATCGCGATGACCTGCTGGCGGGCCAGTCGGTGATCATATCCGGTGGCGGTACCGGGATAGGTCGTGCTATGGCTTATCTGTTTGTACGCCTGGGTGCGGAGGTGATGATTTGCAGCCGTAATCAGGAAAATCTGGATAGCACTGCCGAAGGCATCAAGCAGCGTCTGGGCCGCGACATCGACACCATGGCGATGACTATTCGCGACCCTGAGTCCGTAGAAAAATTGATGGACACGGTTTGGGACAAATACGGCAAACTGGATATGCTGGTCAATAACGGTGGCGGTCAATTTCCCCAGGCGGCTATCGATTATTCCGTGAATGGCTGGAAAGCGGTTATTGATACCAATCTGAATGGCACCTGGTACATGATGCAAAAAGCTGCGCAGCACTGGCGGGATCATGATCAACCGGGCAGCATCGTCAACATTGTCGCTGATATCTGGCGGGGTATGCCAGGTATAGCCCATACCTGTGCTGCGCGTGCCGGTGTGGTGTTTGCCAGCCGTGGCGTTGCGGTGGAATGGGCGCCCTACAAAATCAGGGTTAACTGTGTAGCGCCGGGCACTATTGCCACACCGGGTTTGAATGTTTACCCGGAGGAAGCGGCAAAGGACTTTCATCGGGCCAACCCCATGTTGCAATGTGGTGACGCTATGGATATAGCCGAGGCGGTGGTCTACCTCGGCACTTCATCTGGTAAGTTTGTGACTGGAGAGTGCGTGACCGTCGATGGTGGACAACGCCTGTGGGGCGAGGCCTGGCCTAACGGTAAACCTGAATATTTTGAGACTCCCTGAGTGCGAAACTTTGTAGTGTGAAATAAGCAGCGATAAAAACAGTGTGGATACAAACGAAATGAGTGACGCAACGATCGACGACAAAGATTTATTTGGCCTGGACGATGCGGAGTTATTAGCCCATCCCACAATCTACGACAGCGAGCTGTTCAAGGGTAAAACGGTGTTGATATCGGGAGGTGGCACGGGTATTGGCCGTGGCATCGCGGTTTTGTATGCTCGTCTGGGTGCCAATGTGGTGATCTGCGGCCGTCGTATTGAACTACTGGAAGAAACGGCCGCGCTTATTCGCGAGGGAGTGAGTGATGGTGTTGAGGTAATGACTCAAGCCATGAGTATTCGTGAACCGGAACAGATCCAGATACTGATAGATGCGGTCTGGGATAAATTTGGTGGCCTGGACATACTGATCAATAATGGTGGCGGCCAGTTTGCTCAGGACTCCATAGACTTTTCCACCAAAGGCTGGAATGCGGTCATTGATACCAACCTCAACGGCACCTGGTTCATGATGCAAACGGCGGCCCGGCGCTGGCGGGATGAAGGTCAGCCCGGCAATATTATTAACATTGTTGTAAATATATACCGTGGCACCATGCAAGCGACTCACTCTGCGGCGGCTCGGGCCGGAGTAGTGTATGTGAGTAAAAGTGTTGCCGTGGAATGGGCGCCACTAAATATTCGTGTCAACTGCGTGTCGCCAGGAGCGATCGCATCCAATGGTTTGCGCAATTATCCGCGCGAAGCAGCGGAGAAGTTCAAATACGGTAATCCCATGCGGCGCGCCGGCAATGTCTGGGATATCGCTGAGGCCTGTGCTTATCTGGGTTCTCCAGCCGGTGAGTTTATTACCGGCGAAACGCTGGCCGTTGATGGCGGCTATCAAATGCTGGGAGAGGTCTGGGCGGCCGGGGAGCCGGAGTATTTCAGGCAGGGCCGTGGGGCGAAGGAACAGTGAGTTAAGTCCGGTAAAACAGAAAGTAAACAGCTTTGCGTGATGGGGAGTCTTAAAAGGGATTGTCGTTAAATGCCACTCTAACGGGGCGCTCTATACCTATAAATTACAACAACTAAGCAGGGTAATATGATGAAAAATAAGCATATTTTATCAAATATAAAAATTCTGGATTTTACTCATGCCGTTGCCGGCCCTACCACGACTCGATTAATGGCTGAAATGGGTGCCGATATTATTAAGGTAGAGCTCGCTCCCAGTGGCGATATGATTCGCGGTATGCCCTATTTTAAAGATGGCCGCAGCGGTTATTTTATCCAGCAAAACCGCGGTAAAAAAAGTTTATGTCTCGATATGCGTAAGCCAGAGGCCGTTGAAATTCTCAAAAAGCTGGTTGCCCAAAGTGATGTCCTGATAGAAAACTTTACCCCAGGGGTGATCACCGAGATGGGCCTGGGCTGGGAGGTGGCCAGTGAGATTAACCCCGAGCTAATCTATTGTTCTATATCTGCCTTTGGTCAAACTGGCCCGTTATCCAGCCTGCCTGGCTATGATTATATGGGTCAGGCTTATGCTGGTGTGACCAGCCTGATCGGTGATCCAGATGATGGGCCCATGATGCCGATGTTAGCCATGGGTGACGTCAATACCGGTGTTCATGCGTTGGCCGCGATCAGCTCTGCCCTGTTTTATAGATCCCAGGCCGGCGGCGGTCAGTATATTGATTGTTCCCTGTTAGATAGCTATTTCCACTGTCACGACATGAATGTGCAGTTATGCAGTAATACCAATGGCGAAGTGCAACCAACGCGCAACGGTCGCCATCACCCGGCGGTAGCGCCTGATGGAATTTTCAAGGGTAAGGATTCCTATCTGTTTATTATTGCTCTGACCCCCAAACAGTGGGAGGCCCTGTGTGGAGCCATGGGTCGAAGCGACCTTATTGGTGATCCGCGCTATAGCACCTTTGGCGAGCGCGCGGCGCACCTGCCAGACATTGTTAAATTAGTCGAAGACTGGATAGCATCAATGCCCAGTGATAATGCTGCAAGAGAGGCATTGGAAGCCGCCCGTGTGCCGGTCGCGCCAGTGTTGACACCTGGGGAGGCGATGGAGCATCCCCACCTTATTGAGCGAGGCACGGTGCGCACTATTAGTGACAGGGGTTTAGGTGAGTTTCAGATTCCGGGTATGCCGTTGCGGTTTTCCAGGTTTAAGGATTTGTTGACGTTGGAAGCGCCTTACCTGGGCGAGCATAATGAGAGTATTTTGCGTGAGCGTCTGAATATGAGTGATCAGGAAATTATGCAACTGAGTGACAGTAAAGTGTTGGTTGCAGAAGCCATTCCCGCTTGATGGCCATCAGTAAATATCTGCACGGGGGTAAGTCATACAGCCACCCCCGTGCAAAATATTTTTTAGCTACCGGCGGAGCCAGGAGCGCCTGCATCTACCAGAGCTTTTGAATTTGCCGACCACTCAAACCCGGCCTGCATACGATCAAAGCGGCGTTGTACTTGTTTGGCCATGCGCGGATCAGTGAACAGGTAAAACTGATTTTCCTGAATCCCTTCGAGCACCAACTTGCCGACTACATCGGGATCCAGCCCCTGAGCCAATAGCTCTTCGACACCCCCGGGGATAACTGGCTTGTCACCGGAACTGCCGTAATCTGCCGGGCGGTGTTCGCCTGCTCCGCCGATATTGGTGGCTACCGCACCGGGGCATAGCACTGACACGCCAATATTAGTTTCTTTAAGTTCACTACGCAGCACTTCGCTCATCACCACGGCAGCAAATTTGCTGGCGTTATAGGGTCCCCAGCCGGGCCCGGCATTGACTATGCCTGCCATAGAAGATGTAGTCATGATATGACCGCCTTCGCCGTGAGCTTTTATAAGGGGCAAAAATGCTTTCATGCCGTATTGTACGCCGAGCTGGTTAACGGCGATGACCCAGTCCCAGTCCTGTTGTGATAATTCTTCGAAAGTGCCGCCCACATTGATGCCCGCGTTATTACACAATACGTGGACTTTGCCAAAATGCGCGACGGTGGCATCTGCCGCGTCTATCACGGATTGCTCTTTGCTCACATCGCAGATAATAGTAGCAACATCCGCGCCTTTATCTTTAAGTTCGTTCTCAGCAGCACTAAGCCGCTTTTCGTCTACATCCGCGAGCATGACCTTCATGCCGGCTGCGGCAAATGCCCTTGCCATGCCCAGACCCATGCCGCTGGCGCCGCCAGTAATAAACGCTACTTTGCCCTCTACATCTTTCATTTTATCTACTCCGTTTACCCAGTTATTTAACTATCGATTATAAGTCTTAAAAACAGTGCGTTGTCTTTTCTATCATGCGATTTTTGGCTCACTTTTTTGGCTCACTAATGTTCAGCTACAGTTGAACATTCAGTAGCTGATTATGACATCATGATGCCATGGAGACGACACACGGGATCGACTTATCATGACTCAACCAGCAAGCAAGCCAAACCCTCGCGACTTGATTGACTATCCGCTCATAGATGCGGATTGTCATTATTATGAACCGGATGACTGTTATACGCGTCATATGGAATCTAAATATCGGGATGACGCGATTATGGTAGTGCGTGGTCTAAGCAAACATGCCCAGGTACATTTTCGTGGTGAGCGCGTCGGTTTTTTTGCCGCCCCGCCTGGGGAATACGCGGGTAAGCCCGGTTCATATAAAGCGTTTTATGAGAATAAAAACCACAAGGGCGCGCATATACTGGCCGCAGATCCTATTTCCTGTTTCGACCTGCCGGAGTCTATGCAGAGGGATACACGCTTAAAGTGGCTGGATAAGCATAATGTTGAAGCGGGGTTATTTCTACCATCGCTGGGCGTTGGTGTGGAAATGGCGCTGCGCGATGCCGGCCCTGAGATTGTTATGGCCAATCATCGGGCTTTCAACAAGTGGATTCAGGATGACTGGGGCTGGAATTACCAAAATCGCATTTATAGTGTTGCGCAGTTATCTCTGGTCGATGTGGATTTGGCAGTTGCCGAACTGGATCGGGTCATCAAGGAAGGCGCACTGCTCGTTAATCTTATTGCGGGCCCCGTTATGGGCCGTTCGCCTGCCGATCCCCATTTCGATCCCTTCTGGGCGCGCTGCGAAGAGGCCGGTATCCCGGTGGCTTTTCATCTGGGTAATGCGGGGTTTGAAGAGCTTGTGTCTGCTGCATGGGGCGAAAACCCTCGTCCACAACATCACCGGGTCACTGCTTTTCAGCATATGCTCGGTATGATGGAGCGGCCAGTGACCGACACCCTGGCAGCCCTGATTATGCATAACCTGTTTGGCCGCTTTCCCAATCTGCGGGTGTTGTCCATCGAAAACGGTTCTTCCTGGGTCAAGCCTTTGCTAAGCAGGCTCAACAAGGCAGCGAAGGTGGCCGGCAATAATTTCACTTTTGGTCCTCTCCATGACCGCCCCAGCGCAATATTTCTTGATCGCATTAGCGTCTGTCCTTTTCCAGAAGACAATATTCCCGAGCTTCTTCAAGCGGTAGGCCCGGATGTTGCGATATTCGGTTCTGACTGGCCCCACCCCGAAGCCTTAGCCGACCCCATAGAATTTGCTGATGGCCTGGGTGGCTTAAGTTATGCCGATGTGCGTAAGGTTATGCGGAGTAATACCGCTGATTTGTTGGGGTTGGAGTCCTGACTATCAGCAGGCCTGAGGGAAGGTCTCGATTTCTGTCCGTCCTGTTTGTTTCAGCGGGGCCTCTAGAATCACAACTTGCACTCAGCTCTGGATCTTATAAAGACACTTCATGGAACTGATAGCAGCATTACCTGCGTTACCCAATAATCACGCCATCGCGACCATGGTCATGACGGTGGTCGCGCTTTATATGTTTACGCGCGAACGGTGGCCCCTCGAAATGACGTCTTTGGGTTTGCTGGCAGTCATCGCGGTGGGCTTCGCTATTTTTCCCTATCAAGATTTTGACCCGGTACATTTATTTGCAGGTTTTGCCCACGAAGCGTTAATTGCTGTCTGTGCGTTGATGGTGCTCGGCCAGGGACTGGTTCGTACCGGGGCTCTTGAGCCAGTGGGGCGGATGTTAGGCAAGTTGTGGGGGAAGATGCCGCGCTTGAGCTTCCTTCTTGTGCTAGTGGTGGGTGCTGTGTTGTCAGCCTTCGTCAACAACACACCTATTGTGGTGTTGTTATTACCGATACTAATCAGTGTGTGTATGCGCAGTGGCAGCTCGCCTTCGAGGGTGTTGATGCCAATGGGCTTTGCCACTCTGGTGGGCGGTATGGCGACGACCATCGGCACATCGACTAATTTGTTGGTGGTCAGTGTTGCTGCAGATATGGGTCTGGAAAGGTTCGGTATGTTTGATTTTGCCTTGCCGGCCGTTATTGCTTCCAGTGTCGCCGCGGTATATTTGTGGTTGATTGCACCACTTTTACTACCAGACCGGAAACTGGAACTGATCGACGGGTCGCCACGGCTATTTGAGGCGCGGCTGCTGCTGACTGAAGATTCCTTAGCCTGTGACCACACCCTGGCAGAGGTGATAGCACTGGCTGGAGGCCAGTTTCAGGTGATACGAATTCGTCGCGGCGAAACCTATATAACCCCTTTGCCGGATGTGCTGTTAAAAGCAGGCGATCAACTCAGGGTTAGGGATACGCCACAAAAGTTGAAAGAATTTGAAGAAGCGCTCAAGGCCAATTTGTATTCCGGCGAGCAACGGGTTGATGAGGATAACCCACTGTCTGTTGGTAATCAGGTATTGGCTGAAATCGCAGTAGTACAGGGTTCCACGCTGGATCGGGAAAATCTCGCCTACACCCGCTTTCCTGATCGCTATCAGTTAGCTGTGCTGGCGCTGCACCGGGCGGGCAAGGATATCCTCAAGCGCGAAGAAGAAATCCCGGATGTCATCCTCCAGGCTGGTGATGTACTGCTGGTTCAGGGTTCCCGGGAGCAAGTGTCTAGTATCAAACGCTCGACAGAATTCCTGGTGCTTGATGGCAGTATTGAACTACCCAGTACGGATAAAGCTTATACAGCATTGTTTATTTTGAGTTCGGTAGTGGTATTGGCGGCGACAGGCATATTACCTATCGCGATTTCTGCTCTGGCCGGTGTTTGTGTAATGCTACTTACTCGCTGTCTGGGCATAGGTGCAGCCATCCGCGCGATCAGTCCGTCGGTTTATTTTGTGGTGGTGGTAAGCCTGGCTCTGGGTATGGCGCTTCAGGAAACGGGGGCAACGGTTTATATCACCGATGTTTTCCTGGCACTCACTGCCGGGGCCGGTCCGACGTTTGTATTGTCCGCACTGATGTTGCTACTCGCTATTATGACCAATGTTATATCCAACAATGCTGCAGCGGTTATCGGTACGCCTATTGCTATAGGCATCGCTTCCACCCTTAACTTGCCCGCTGAGCCATTTGTGCTGGCAGTATTATTTGGTGCCAATATGAGCTACGCCACACCCATGGCTTACAAAACAAATTTGCTGGTGATGAGCGCCGGCAACTATACTTTTGGTGATTTTGTTAAAGTTGGCTTGCCGTTGACGGTGCTGATGTGGATTACTTTAACCTGGATACTTAGCGCGATGTATTTTTAGTGCTATGTTGTTAGCTGCATATTTAACAGCCAGTTTTACCTCGAAATAAATAAAATTATTCCTAAATAAATACGGAGTTAACAATGTCAGATCAAAAACACGCAGAACGACGGGCTCTTGGCCTCGATATTCTAAAATCATTGACCGGTACTGCCGAACCAGAAGTGAATGCCCAGCGCCTGGAAGATACCAATGGGGCACTGGGTTCTTATGCTGTCGATTATATTTTCGGGGATTTATGGAGCCGCCCGGCCTTAAATCGCAGAGATCGCAGTTTGATCGTGATTGCAGCGCTGACCTCATTGAACCAGTTAAACCAGCTGCGCATTCATGTGCGCGGGGGTATTAATCATGGTCTTAGTGCCACGGAAATTCGTGAAATTGTTATGCACCTCTGTGGCTATGCCGGCTTTCCCCGTGCCCTTGACGCGATGAGAGTGACCAATGAAGTGCTGGTGAAAATGGGCCATGCTGCGGAAGATGAAAAGTTGCCAGCGGCAAAGCGGCTGGATCAAAAGGAGCGTCGCGCCCTTGGCATTGAAGGTCTCAGTCGAGTAACGGGTGGGGCTTTTCCTGCGGATCCCGAAGAGGGGCTGGCCGCTGTAAAGTCCCAGCTAGGTGATGTGGGTACTATGGCAGTTGAATTTCTGTTCGCCGAAGTCTGGTCGCGAGAAGAATTATCGCGCCGTGATCGCAGTCTGGTTGTGGTGACGGCGTTAACGGCACTGGGTCGTAAGGATGAGCTTGATATTCATGTGCCCGGCGCCATTGAACATGGGGTCAGCAAAGCAGAGCTGGAAGAATTAATGGTCATGCTTTCAGCCTATGCCGGTTTTCCCTTCGCTGTCGAAGGCATGCGCGTTATTGTCGAAAAATTGAGTTAATAACTTGTTTAGTTAATGACCTGTTCAGGGCTTCCTTAATAAATTTGGTTGTTAATTTCGGCTAGCTCAGGTTCTAGTGACACTGGGGTTAACGGCCTTTATTCAGTTTGCTCAACGCCAAAAATATCTCGGTAAAGGATGCCCAGTGCAATCACCAGCATGGGGTAGGTCCATATCAGCCCTATGCCAAACGGCAATGCGCTGACTAGAACAATCACTCCCATCACTATCATCAGACCAAAAAATTTAAACCAGTGACGAGTCACGGTTTTGCGCGATGTTTCCATCGCCTGCCAGGCCTCCATATTTTTTTCGACAATTAGCGGTACCGTAAACAGGTAAGCTACGGAAAGATAAATGCCCGGTATGACTAATAATATAAACCCCAGGGTCATCAGGATACTCATCAGTATGGCTGCTACGACGAGAGGGAGTACATAAGCGAAGTAGGCGAAAGCCTCATTGACAGAAATTGGCAAGTCGACGGAGCGGCGGACCCCAAGCATAATAATGCCCGCCATAAAGGGGTATATAACCGCCGTACCGATCAGTTGACTCAATAAGTTATACAGAACATTCGGATTACCATTACTTGAATTCGCGCTTACGTTGAAGTCCAGAACACCAGCGATGCCGTTGAGCACGATGCCGGTGAGTATAGCGACAATAAATACAATGACTCCCGCTCCCCAGAATGGGCCTTTCATACCATTGGTTTTTTTCCAGCTCTCGGTCAGTACTTCACTAATGGTGAAATCGTAGTCACCGGCTATGGCCGATTCTATGTTGGGGGCTGGGTTGGAGCTATCGTTATCAATGGTGAGATTTGTATTTTCCGTAGACATGGTTTTTCCTTTTTTGTATCGGCAGCAAAGGTTTATACAAGAAAGGTTTATACAAAATTATTGTTAGCGATGTCTACCTGTATCGACGGTTCCTTTAAACAAACATAATTTCTGATAGGCACTTACCTGGATGTTGATCCGGGTGTACCATTTCATGGAATACAGGATAAGCTGGCCATATCGAGCGCATAGCTTTCGCTGTGTGCCTTTAAATACAGGGCTATTTAACCAAACAACATTAGGTGAGCGTTATGGATTTTGATCTCAACGAAGAACAGACCATATTAAGAGACAACCTTCGTAAAATGATGGACGATATCGCGACTTCTGATTATCTTCGTGAACACGATGAAAATGGACTTTACCCTTACGAAGTTTATGAAAAATGGGTGGAAATGGGCCTGCTAGGCCTGCCTTTCCCTGAACAATATGGTGGCTATGGTGGTGACGTCATTGATATGGCCATTGTCAGTGAAGAACTCGGCCGCAAGGCCTACCCTTTTCTGGAGGCCTATGGTTTGTCGGCCTTCAGCGGTCTTACATTGCTACAAAATGGTAGCGAAGAGCAGAAAAAACACTACCTGCCAAAGCTGATTAATGGCGAGATCCGCATGTCGATTTCAATGACGGAACCTGATGCAGGCTCCGACGCCGGGAATATGCGCACATTGGCGGTTGCTGACGGTGATAGCTGGGTGATCAATGGCCAGAAAGTATTTTCTACAGCGGCTGATGCGAAAAACAATATCATCACGCTTTATTGCAAAACCGACAACGATGTTCCCTACCAGAAAGGTATCACTGCCTTTCTGGTACCCAACGATACGCCCGGCCTGGAGATCAGGAGGCTGAAAACCTTTGGCTGCAATATGTTGGGACTCAGCGAGGTGTTTTTTGAAAATGTCCGGGTTAGCGACAGTCAGCGCGTTGGTGAGGTCAATGGCGGCTGGCAGTGCATGCTCTCAGGCCTGATGTTTGAGCGAATTGTCACATCGGCGGGTTATGTGGGCAATGCGCAGACTGTGGTTGATCAGGCGCTGGAATATGCCAAAGAAAGAAAGCAGTTCGGCAAGCCTATCGGACACTCTCAGGCCATCGCACATATGCTGGCGGACATGCAAACCAACGTCGATGCTTCGCGGATGTTGATGTTGCGTGCAGCGGTAAAACTGTCCAAAGGCGAAAATGCCATGCGCGAGGTCACCCAGGCCAAGCTCTTCGGGTCGGAAACCTTTGCTGAGGTCGCCAATCAGGGTATGCAAATAATGGGCGGCTATTCCTACATGATGGAATATGACATGCAGCGTCACTATCGCGATGCGCGTAGTACCACGATTGCTGCAGGCACGTCACAAATGCAACGTAATCTGATCGCCAATACTATGGGCCTGAAAGTCAGATGAACAAGGTCAGGTAACGTGGGGGACTAAAGGTCAAATAAACTGGGAATTAAAAGTCAGATAAATTCAAAGTAATTGAGACGACGGCGCCATCACTGGATGGATGACGCCCTTATCCCAATAGCCCTGCCGTACCGTTCTGGCCTCAAGGTGTTTTGGTTCGGGAGGGTTTTCGTCCAGTATTTCGAAGGGGACAATTGGATAGAAGGCATCGCGCACTTTGCTGGACATAAAGGCAATCAACCACTTTATTGAACTATCACTGCGGACATAAGAGCGAAGCTGCATAGACATACCAAGCGTAGCCAGTCGGGCTTTGCCTCGATACGCCGGGTCAACCATAAAGCGGCCCATTTCAACCATCGACTCGGGCTCGATGTCCGCCGGTAGTTTGATGGAGAAAAACTGAAAAACCGGCAAATCCAGATCAGACCAGCGGGTGGCCCGCCCGCAACCAATGATACGATCATCTTTTACGGTGATAACACTGATAGAAAAAGGATCGTATTGATCACTAAACTGTTGGTTCGGATAGTCGTCGGGATTGACATAACCTTCACCGGTGTAAACGTCGAATCGAAAGCGGTACAGAGCCTCCATGTCTGCTTGTGATGCCACCCTGAACGTAAGGCCATGTTTTAACTGAGCGTATCGTCTAAATAAAAAAGAGCCGATAGTTGTTTTAATAAGCTGGATCATGTCCATCGGTTTTTATTTACTCGACAGATTAAATTTACAGAACCGCATTTATAGGCCCTTATACAAGAGCTTCCTTAAGCTTTCATCGCTCCAGCGTATGTCGCCATGTCAAAGTAGTCCCGCCATTCTTTGATTTTTCCATTCTCCAGCTCAAAAACACCGACACAGGGCAGGTCGACATTACCAGCTGTAGTTTTTGTTTTGTCGATGCGCTCGACGATGACGATATCGCCCGATGACGCAATATTGATGATTTCCCATTCAGTTTCTGTCCAGGTGGACAGGAAGCCAGCGATAAGTTGCTCAACGTTTTCACGACCCTTTGCTGGCTGCAAGGGCATATTGTGGTAGCAACCGTCGTCGGTGAAAAAAGCGCTTAACTCTTTTACATCAAGCCTTGACCAGGCAGTTACAAAGTCGCGAATAATGTTTTCATTAGTATTCATAATATTTGACTCTTCTTGTTGAAAGTTGAAAGTTGAAAGTTTGCCTATCCCAGTGGCATAGGGCGAACAGGGTTACTGCCGTCCCAATTTTTAGCGGCGTCTTCTACCAGCAAAAACATATCTTTGAAAACGCTGCTGTTATCCCACAGCTCGATATAGTGCCCGACTTTGTCCAGGGTATCAAAATAAACTACCGGCGCACCGCCCAGGGATAACTCAAAGGCAGGTTTGTGCCCCGACGATAGATATTGCGCATGGGTGGCAGCGTAATCCTCGGGCATCAGGGCAATATGGTGGACGCCCTGGCGGCCGGCTTCGAGGAAATCCTTATACACAGATTTAGCCTCGTTGTGCTGGACGATCAGTTCAATCTGCAAATCACCGCTATTACCCAGGGCGACAGAAATATCGGCATTGGTGGGCTCGCCGTAATACTTTTGGTTCTCCAGAGCAGCGTGCTCCATGGTGAAAAATGGTCTAGCTCCCAATGTGTTTATCCAGTAATCCAGTGCGGTATTCATGTCTTTTACAACGTAGGCTAACTGACGGATCGTGCCTAGTGGTTGTGTCATTGATTTGTCCTCGGATTTGTCATCGGCATTGTTAGGGATCATAAATCAAAGACCCCTGTTTTTGGTGTAATTACTCTCCTAGGGGACTACTTTCCTACAGGACGATGGTCCCCGTTAGAGAGTGTGCGTCAAACTGGGGGAGCTTCAATCTGACCTTATGACCTCGACTTATTAGGCTGAGGTTGTTTGCCAGTCAAAATAAAAGGGGCCATTGTGGCCCCCGGTTTAGCTCATTAAGAGCTCTAATTTTGGGCAGCGATAGCTGCCTCTTTCTCGAGAGTTCGAGCGCCTTTCAGCATGCTCGCCATCGCGTAGTTGCCCTCGTGACAGGCATATTCAAACATCTGATCCTCAGTCGCTTTCATTGGTATTGCCACAGTAAAGGGTTTTGTGAACGTGTTGGGATCGTTAATGGTGTACTCATAGAGTAGACGAGAATCACTGATTCGCGTTAAGCGTTCGGTCAGGTGAAAGTCCCTGCCTCGCCCTACCACGCCGTTCATGGACGGATCTTTCAAGTTGATGGGCAATTGAAAAACTGGCGTCTTATCTGTGAAATTGCTTGTTTCGATGACCAGCGTATCCCCGTCCCAGTGGCCTCTTGAATCGCCAGACCATTTTTCAATGCCCTTCGGTAGGTGGGCACTGTCATCCATGGTTATAATGCGCGCGTCGTGAATCATCTCTGTGAACAAAACAATATGGTGGGCAGCCTGCACGATTCTGATGTTGTTGTTGTAGGCGCTCGGTATAAGTGGCGGACCAGCATTGAATCCCACCAGGCAACGTTCAGAAAGCCCGAGTGACTCTGGTCCTTTGGGTCGAAATGTCACTTCTCCAAGCGAGCCAAACACTCTTACC
>QNFP01000035.1 GCA_003645535.1 Gammaproteobacteria bacterium
AACAAACGAAGGAACAAACGAAGGAACAAACGAAGGAACAAACAGCCAATTACTATTTGACAGGTGATAAATCCTTGACTACATAAAGGCTGTAGACTTTATTTGTTGCCTGAAAAATGCTTTCTAAATCGAAAATTCAGTCATGGCGAACCGCATTAACTTTAATGCTGACTATTCCCTTACGGCTTTATGACTGGTTTTTCGGAAACCATTATTCCAGACCCTGCTTCCGCTTTAATAACAGATGACATAGCACCGAAGGTATTTAGCTTGCGGGCAGCTGTGATCAGCATATGCACGCTCAAAGATTCATCAGTCAGGTGGGGTTAACTTGCAGGATGTCTGGAGTTACAGACATAGAGAATGTTTATCAAGGCAGTTTCTGCATCCGAATTATTATGGGGATTGAAACCAGTAATGTTGCTTAAGAAACAGGAACAGTTAGTACGACTCGACGAGATCGTTAAAACACTGTACGAGCTTTGTCTCGGGCGCCATAGCGGAATTCTGTATATCTTCACCAACATGGGGCACGGCGCCACCATTTCACTCTCCGAAGGCAGGATTATCGATATTGCCTACCTCAAGTCACGCGGGATCGAAGCGGTGCACATGATGCGTAAAGTGACTGCTGCAAGGTATATCTTCAAACAGGATTTGAGCTTATCTGACAAGCAGCCGAACCAGTCTGACTACCTTCCGGCAGATAATGTCATTTTTTGTAAACTTGGCATGAGTGTCAGTTTCATCAGTTGTGCTCCAAAGAGGTTGGGTGGTGAGATAAAGAAAATACTGGTGGTAGATGACAGCCCATTATCCAGAAAGGTTATTTTAAACGTATTCGCGCGTAAGAGTTATGACATCACAGAAGCACAGGATGGTTTCGATGCGTTGAACAAGCTGGAACAGAGCGTTCCCGACCTGGTGCTGCTAGACCTGATTCTCCCCAAAAAGGATGGTTATGAAGTCCTCAGTACGATGAAAAAGAGCGAGGCCTTAAAGAATATTCCGGTCATCATGCTGACCTCAAGGGATGCACTGATGGACAAACTAAAGGGCAAGATGTCAGCCACTGATGAATATCTTACCAAGCCGGTTCAAGCGGATGATCTGATGGAGAAGGTTAAAAAATATCTTGGGTAATAAAAGAATCAAATACCAGGTAACTGAACTATAACCATGAATAACAATATCAAATTACTAATTGCAGATGACTCAAAAGTGATGCGAGACGCCATTAACAAAATGTTTTCTCATGGATCAAACATACAGGTGATTGCCGAGGCAAAGAATGGCCTGGAGGCGATCGAGGCAGTGGCAATGCATAAACCCGATGTCATCACCATGGATGTTGCAATGCCGGAGATGGATGGCATTACCGCACTTAAACATATCATGATCAAAACCCCGACACCGACCGTCATGTTGAGCAGTCTGACCCTGGAAGGCGCGCGCGTGGCATTTGATGCCCTGCGCTTCGGCGCGGTCGATTTTATTTCCAAACCGTCGGCCCTGCAGGATACCAACCTGAGCGAACAGGAAGCAGAAATCCGCAGCAAGATCGAGTATGCGGCCGTGGTTGAGCAGGATGCAATCAGATATATCAGGGAAACACCGGTCGCCGAGTCACATGCTTGCGGGTTTGATGAACAACAACCAACACGGGTTGTGTGTATGGGTACTTCGGAAGGTGGTTATGGCGCCTTGCTGAAAGTCATCCCTTATCTGGATGCCGGTGTACCCTTTAGTTATCTGGTGACCATGTATGCCACGCGCGAAAATGTCGATGCGTTTGCATCCTATCTAAATCATTTCAGTAGCGTGCATGTCAAGAGAGCCGCTCATGACGAGATACTGAAACCGGGTGTCTGTTATCTCAATTCCGGCATGGATTACATGACGGTTCATCATCAGCTCGATGGCTACCTGTTGCACGTCAGCCCGGCTCCGTTTGCCTCACGCAAGGGTGCTATCGATATGTTGCTGTTTTCCAGCGCGGATGCTGTCGGTGAAAGCGGTATTGCCGTGATTCTTTCAGGCTCAGGCAGCGATGGTGCTGAAGGGCTGGAGGAAGTAATGCGCATGGGCGGAATTGCTATTGCGCAGGATCAGGGCACCGCACTTTACAAAACAATGCCGATTACCGCACATGATCGGGCAGTCGGCAGTATTTGTGTTGCAGACAGGGATATCGCTTCGTGCATCAATGATATCCACAAGATGAATCGTTCGGATATTCGTCAGGTTATTGGATAGCCACAAGAAATATTGTAAGGCTCTTATTAGAGTTCAACGTACAGAGGGTAAATGTAATGTTCAAGAATGTGAAAATTAGTATCAAGCTGTCTTTTCTGGCCATGTTTTCTGGTCTGATGCTGCTTGTAGTGGGTTTGGTCGGTGTATTCAGTCTTCAGAATATCGAGCAGGACTGGAGTTCTTACCTGGAAGTTGTGGCTGAACGCCAACATAAGATGCTGGAAGTGCAGAAGGCGATGGGATATGGCGGCGGTATTCACAATTTCAAGAACTTTGTATTGCGTAAGTCTGAAAAACATTACAAGCGTTACAAAGAGATGATGCCGACGAGTCTTGCTTTACTGGAGTCTTATCGTGAAACCGGTGCGTTGACCGAGATCGAGACTGAATCCCTGGCCAAGGTTGAAGAATTGTTGATCGCATACGATAAGGGGCTAGACATGGCAAAGGCCCTCTATGCCGAAGGCAAAATTGCGACCGAGGTGGATGCTGTCGTAAAAATCAATGACGCACCATTTCTTGCTGCTATAAACGCGCTTGACGAGGAGTTGGTCAGGCAAACAAAAACGCGCTCGGAGGCTATGACAGCGGCTGCGCAAACGGCGATCAAAACCATGACAATAACGATCCCGGCGGCGCTGGTAGTAATGCTCCTTTCAAGTATGTTATTAATCAGGGCGATAACCAGGCCTTTGACACTCATGGCGGGTACGGTAACCAGGATCGCTGCCGATCAGGATCTGACGCTCTTGTTGCCGGTAAACGGCAGGGATGAAATAGGCACCATGTCAGATGCGTTTAACAAAATGATGGCTGTAATACGCCAATCGTTTGAAGTGGTAAATCATGCCGCCATCGAGGTGTCGGACAGTTCGAAGGACGTGGCAAACCGCGCGGACGGTAACAGAAACCGTGCTCAGGAAGAAATGAAGCGTGCCCAGACCTCGGAAAAAGTCATCACCGAAATGGGTAACACCGCGGGCGAAGTATCCGGTGCGGCGGAAGGACAGAAGGAAGCGGCTCACGCCACCCAGGGTATCCTGGGAAGCCTGGTAGATAAGATGAATATAGTGTCCGAGTCTGCCCAGGGTCAGAATAGCGAAGCAGTCAAAACCATGGAGCGTGTCTCTGAAATGGGTGAAACCGGCGCCAAGGTTGTGGCGACTGCCGAATCGCAGGGTGAGATGGTTGAACAGGTAACAAACTCAATCAGTGGCATGGTTGAAGCGGTCCAGAACATGCAGACCGCGGTTGCCCAGGCGCAGGAACACGGTAAGGCGTCACTGGATGCGGCGGAGGAAGGTCAGGACTCGGTGACATCAACGGTAAAAGGTATGCAGGCGATCTCCGAATCATCGGATCAGATATCTGAAATTATCGATGTAATCACGGAAATCGCGGAACAGACCAACCTGCTGGCTTTGAATGCAGCGGTAGAGGCGGCGCGTGCCGGTGTGCATGGTAAAGGTTTTGCGGTGGTTGCGGACGAGGTCGGTAAGCTGGCTCAACGTTCCTCTGAGGCGGCGAAAGAGATAACCCAACTGATTAAAGACTCGACCGGCAACGTTGCCGAGGGTGTAAAACTAACCGATCAGTCACAACAGGCGCTTGCCAAGATTGCGGAAGGTGGCCGGATCAATATGCAGGCCATTGAGGCAATCAGTAACACCGCCGAGGTGTTGAATACGAGCACTGGCGAGGTTAAGACACAAACAGAGATCCTGAATACCCTGGCAAGGGAAATCGGTAGCATGGCGGCGGAACAGGGTACTCGACGTAAGGCGGCGGAAGAAGCACTACAGGCCCTGCTGGAATACTCGAACAGTATTACCGAGCTTGTAAATGAGTCCAACGAATCCATCCAGGAAATGAATAAGGAAATGGATGGTGTGGTACAACGCGGTAACGAAATGAGTGAATTGACCGGCCTGCAGGCACAGCGCTCCAAGGCAATAACCAAGATATCAACCGAATCGGCCGCGGCAGCATCGCAAACGGTGGATGGTGCGGGTGTCGTCGTAAGTATTACCGAGAGACTGCAACAGCAATCTGACAACCTGACTACCCAGGTTCAGCAATTCAAGATTTAGCTCTGGTGACGAGAGCGCCAGCCAACAAGGCTGGCGCCAGCAATCAGGTGACGATCATTGATATAGGAGGTTGGTTAGATGGCTAGCATTTTGGAGATAGAAGATCTGGAGGTTGACGAAGATGAAGGCTTGATGCAGTTCGTCGGCTTTGGTATCAGTAAGGAGCACTTCGGGGTAAATATCCTGACGGTGCAGGAGATCATACGATCCACGGAGGTAACCACAGTACCCAATTCCCCGTCATTTGTGGAAGGTGTTATCAATTTGCGCGGAGATATTATCCCGGTGATCGACCTGCGAAAACGGCTGTGTCTTTTCAACCCGGAAAAGGTAGATAAAAGGAACTGGATTCTTATCCTGAGAATAGGTAACCATGTTGCCGGTTTTATTGTGGATAAAGTTACCAAGGTACTTAAAGTACCCGAGGACTCCATCGATCCTCCTCCCAGCATTGTTATCTCAGGTCTCGAGAATCAGTATATTCAGGGTGTGTGCGAAATAGACGGCAAGCTGTTGATCGTTCTTGATTTTGAATCTGTCCTTTTCAATGAAGAGTATTACGCGTTGAAAGATATGGAATATGAAGAAATCAGGCTTGTTGAAGAAGTCGATGTTGCATAGTGCTGGTTAATCATAGTTAACAGATGGATCGAGTAAATGGGAAAACGAATTTTAGTTGTCGAAGATTCCACCATGATGCGGCGCATTATCATGAAGGTGCTCAGGGAAGCGGGGCATGAAGTAGTGGGCGAGGCCAGCAGCGGTCAAAACGCGCTGGAGTTGTATCAGGAATTGAAGCCCGACCTGGTAACCATGGATATTACGATGCGGGGCATGGATGGTATTGCGGCATCCAGGGAGATCCTGAATTCCGACAAGAATGCCAGAATCCTGATTTTGTCGAATCTTGATGAAGAAAAATATCGAGAGGAAGTAGATAGAATTGGCGTGATCGGGTTGGTTAACAAACATAAAACAGATCAAATTCTCGAACTTGTCGGTTATTGACAGGACTTTGACCCTTTAAATAATCGGGCACAGCTTCGAAGCGGAAAGGTTAAGTAATGAACAATATAAATACGGCACTTTTACACGATTTTATCGATGAATCCAAAGAGCATCTGGATGAAATGGAATCACTGTTGCTTCAGATCAGCAGTGATCTGGATAACACGGATTTACTAAACGATATATTTCGCACGATGCACAATGTGAAGGGCGCATCACAAATAACCGGGCTTGACAAGATATCGCGCCTGTCGCATCGGCTTGAGGACTTGCTTGATCTATTGCGCCAGGATCAAATGCCCCTCTCCGCGAAAACTATCGATTTGTTGATCACCGGTCGCGATCGAATTGTACAACTCGTATCTGAACTGGAGGAGTCGCAACAGGAGTTATCGTCAGTCGACGAGCTGATTGATCGGTTAAGTATTCTTATGGCGGGGGATGAGCCCGTTAAACATGAAAGTGATCAGACCCCGGCCACCCTGGAGACGGACGTTCCGGGCTCGACAGAATTCAATGCCGAAGATTACCAGGAAAGGAATGATGAAGAGCTTTTCGGAATTTTTGCCGAGCAGTTGAAAGAATATTTTGACCTGTTGTCCAGTGTGTCTTCGCAGTTTAGAGAAGCTAATGCTGATGCCGGGCAATTGAACAAATGTCTGGACTTGTTAAATCGCCTCAGGTCATCGGCAAATTACATGGGCTATGGTGAGATGGTCGGCCTGTTCGATCAGTGGATTGTTTCGTTAGAGAGTGCCGTTGAAACTTTTCAAAACGGTGAAGTGGTTTCACTGGGTTTCATGGACATCAACCTTGATCATCTTGTGACACAATTTCCTCAGCTTAGGGATACGCTGCTTTCAGTATCTGTCGACGAGCCGGCAATCAGTGCAAAACAATCCGCAAGTATGGATGATGATATTACTTCATCCGTGCTGAATATCTTTAATGAAGAGGCTGATGAGCCGGCGCAGGAGAGTCTCTCAAGTGAAGCATTCACTGATGTCGTAGACAACCATATCAATACTTCTCTGCTAAATGATTTTATTGATGAATCCAGAGAGAACCTGCAGGAAATGGAGTTGTTGCTGATACATCTGGTAACGGACACGGACCGTGTTGGCAATCTGAATGAGATATTCAGAACCATGCACAATATCAAGGGCGCCTCACAGTTAACCGGTCTGGATAAGGTTTCCCGGCTGGCACACCGCCTGGAAGACTTACTGGATCTATTACGGCAGCAGGAACTGAATACAGATGAAACAATTGTCGAGATACTGATTTCAGGTCGCGACCGCATTGTGACCTTGATCGATGAGCTTGAGCAGTCACAACAGGAGATCACATCGGTTGACGACCTGGTCGAGCAACTGACCGGCCTGATTGAGGGGACAGGGTCAACATCCCCGGAAGCATTCCAACGCGATCAAAATCATGCCGATTTTTCTGCGACCGAAAACAAACCAGGAAATGTGCCGGAGTCGTCGGCCCCCAGGGTTGAGGTTTCTCAATTCAAGGAAGAACATGACTTTGAGCTATTTAACATCTTTACTGCACATTTACATGAACAGCTGGCGTCCATAGCATCTTGTGTGATGCGGTTGAATGATTCACCAGATCGACAGGATCTGTTGAAAGATTGTATCGACAGCATTAGCAGCCTGCATTCTTCTGCAAACTATATGGGTTATGAGGAACTGACTGGTTTCTATCAGCTTTGGATGGGTGAAGTAGACAGGATAATTTTGGCGATGACCGGGGGTGAGCAGGTATCACTGGATATTATGCAAACTTATCCTGCTGAGCTGGCCAGGGTCTTTCCGCAGTTAATACAGGATTCAAATGTTGAAAGAAGTCCCGCCAGGCCGCAACAACAGGCTGTCGATACAAAACCTGTAGTCCTGCCGATAGCGGATACGACTGATGAGGATGCTCACAGCACATCAGATGAAAAAGAGTTGTTCGATCGTATGAATGGTGCTTTGGAATCATCGCTGCAAATAGTCTCCCGAAGCGAGCGTGAAACCCTGAATGAAGTTTTTGATGAACTGGTTTCTGGTCAGGCGACCGAGGAATCTTCAATGACGGGAAAGCCGGCTGAAGCCAGGGGAAATTCTCCCCGGCCAAAACCCGGGAAGGGTGCGGGGCAACTCGCACGTTCTGATTACGATCGACGCGGCGATGATCGACGCAAGGGCGGGGAAGCCCTTGAAAAGAAAGCCAGGAAGAGCGTCAGGGTCGATGCAGAGAAAATCGATGTACTGATGAATCAGGTGGGCGAGCTTGTTGTAGATCGCTCCTATTTCTTTCAGTTATTCAACGAAATGCGCGAATTGCAACAATACCTCAAAGAAACTACTGGAATCGATCAAAAGGATGTGAAACTAATTCGCGCTTTTACCTATCGATTAGGCGAGGCCATTTCCGGCCTGGGAAGAACATCGAATGAGCTTCAGGAAGGCGTTATGAAGATGCGGATGTTACCTGTTTCGCACCTTTTTAACCGCTATCCGCGACTGGTACACGACTTGACCGGCAAACTGAATAAAAAGGTTAAGCTCATGTTAAGCGGAGAAGAAACCGAACTCGACAGGATGATAGTCGAGGAATTATCAGACCCGTTGATTCATATCATCCGCAATGCGATTGACCACGGTATAGAGAGCGCTGAAGAACGCGATGAATGTGGCAAGCCCGAGGAAGGTAAGCTGATTCTCGAGGCTTATCAGGAAAGTAACCATATTGTTATTCAAGTGACGGATGATGGCCGTGGTCTGGACCCGGAAAAAATCAAGAAAAAGGCTGTCGATAATGAATTGTATACCGGCGATGAAGTTGAACGTTTAAATGAACGCGAAGTGTTTAATCTTATCCTGATGCCGGGCTTCTCCACTGCTGAAAAGATCACGGGAACATCCGGTCGTGGTGTAGGAATGGATGTAGTCAAGAAAAATATCGAGAAGCTTAACGGCACGCTGGATATCGATAGTAAACAGGGGAAAGGCACGCAGATGCGTCTTAAAATTCCATTAACCCTGGCGATTATTCATGCCCTGATGGTGAGGATAGGTAGTGACATGTTTACTATCCCGCTGGCGAATGTTGATGAGACAGTACGCATAAGCCAGGACGATACATCCCTGGTGGAGGGGGTAGAAGTTATCTATCTGCGCGGCGTTGCACTGCCGATTTTCCGCCTGTCCAACCTGTTCAAGGTTTCCTCGGACAAAAATGTCGATAAATCATTTGTTGTTATCGTTAACACAGATGGCCAGAGAATCGGTTTTGTCGTCGATGAACTGCTTGGTCAGGAAGAGGTGGTTATAAAACCACTGGAAGATTATGTGCAGGAGAATAGTGGATTCTCAGGCGCAACCGTAATAGGTGATGGTCGTATCTCACTCATTCTTGATGTTTATGAACTGGTGAAAATGACGACTCGGCGACAGAACATACGCCAGAAAAAGCAGGCGGAAATGTTGAAGATGACAAGACCGAAGTTAACTGGAAACACAGAAGCGAACAGCGCGCGCCTGCATTAAGCAGCGCTACGGCCATTTATTAGAGGTTATGGAATAGTTATGTCTGACAAAATTAGGGTGTTAATCGTCGATGACGCCTCTTTCATGGTGAGAGCGTTGACAGATATTCTTAAATCTGATTCAGGGATTGAAGTTGTCGGTAGTGCCAATAATGGACAGGAAGCGCTGAAACAAATAAAACAGTTGAAACCAGATGTGGTTACACTCGATGTGGATATGCCGATAATGGATGGAATCAGTGCGGTACGCCATATCATGATCAATGAACCCGTACCCATCGTAATGCTCAGTTCCCTGTTTGATCATGGAGAAATCACTTTCGAAGCATTGCGCCTGGGTGTGGTTGATTTTCTACCCAAACCTTCCGGTGCAATATCCCGGGACATACATGAACAGAGTCATAAAATTATTGAACGGGTAAAAATTGCTGCCTCGGAACGTATTGAAAATGTACGCAGGGTAAAACTCAATAAGGTTGATGCCAGGGATCATTTGTCCGAAAGATATGGCTATAGAGATCTGGATCATGTCATCACTATGGGAACAACTCTGGGTGGTCCCAATACCGTCATCCGATTAATGTCTCAACTGTCACCCCAGTTGCCCGCGGCCGTCGTGGTTATTCAGGAAATTGCACCAAATATATTGCCCGCCTTTGTTAATGAATTTGGGAAGTACACACTTTGGAAAGTGGAAGCCGGTACCGATGGAAAAATTCTCGAGCCTGGCTGTTGTTACATTTGTTCCTATAGTGAACCGATGACAATCCAGATTAACCAGTCCCAGGAAAGCGTACTCAGATTAAACCCCGATGCCGTAAAACCGCTCGATGCCCTGTTTTCTTCCGCATCACAGGCGTTTGAACAAAATACCATAGGCGTGTTGCTCACAGGCGTTGGTGTAGAAGGTGAACGGGGTTTTCATGAAATAAAAACCAGGGCGGGAACAACCATAGCTCAAAACACGGATACCTGTGTTTACCCTAACCTGACTCAATGTGCGATCGAGAGTGGTGTGGTGGATATGGTAGGTGATGTGACCGAGTTAAGTATGCAAATCGAAAAAGCTATCGGGTCTTCAGCTTTATGAACAAATCGCTTTTGTACAAAGGCGTTAAAGGCAGAGATAAATGCGCACCTGCTTTTATGGATTTAGCATTCCTGAGCAAATTTGAGCGAGATACGAAATGATCATAACCTGTGGGAATTGCCGAACCAAATACCAGATGGCTGATAATTTAATCCAGAAGGATGAATTCCGCGTTAGATGTACAAAATGTGACCATTCTTTTCTGGTGAAAAAACCCGGTGTTGGCAGCGAGCTGCCGCCCCATATAAAAAAAAGGGCCAGTGCGATTACAGCTGCGCAGAAAAGATATCCGGACAACCCCAACTGCAAGGTTATCAGCATATGTAATCAGAAGGGAGGTGTCGCCAAAACGACTACATGCCTTAACCTGGCCGCTTCCCTGAGTATGAGAAATAAACGCGTGCTGGTGATTGATTTTGATATCCAGTCGAACCTGACGCTTTTACTTGGCCACAAGGACGCGCGTTCGTTCTTTGATGTGATCAATGCCCAGGATGACAGCCTGTCCAGTTACCTGGTAAAAACCGAGCATAATTTCTGGCTGTTGCCTTCCAACAGTAAAATGGCGTTGCTATCGAAAAAGCACATGCCAAATGAAAATTTTGAATACATGCTGAGGGATAAGTTACTCGAGGTGAAAGCAGATTTTGACTATATTCTGATCGACTCCCCACCATCGGGCGATTTTTATACATTGAATGCCCTGCTTGCTTCAAATGCCGCTGTGGTTCCGATGCCCTGTGATTACCTGTCTCTCAACGGTGTGAGTCATATCGAAGGCATGATTAATGTGATAAATGAAAAGATCAACCATAAGATCGATATGCATGTTCTGATTACCTTATTCGAACCGGGCAATACCGTCGGAAAAGTTGTACTGAATCAAATCAGGGGTAAATATGGGGACAAGGTTCTCAATACCATGATTGAAAAAGATCAAAAGGTACAGGAATCACAGATCGTGCATACGCCTGTAGTTTTTTATAGCAAGGAATGCGCTGCTGCACGACAGTATCGGCAACTGGCAAATGAAATTGAAACCCTATTTCCAGCTTCAGAGGATCTGGCCCAGGCGAGTGGTTACAGATATTAGTGGCTGAACTGGTTTTAGAGAATGTACAAGGCTTCTTTGCTAAATGAGAAATTTGCAATTTTAAACAAATCTCTGTGGCTACCGATCATTTCAGTTGTACTCGTGATTGCTCTTTGGGGAGCAATTTCACAACTTGGCGGGCTGGGTAAACATGTTTTCCCGGGGCCGGCTACGGTACTGCTGGCCTTCAATGAGCTGTTCAACAATGGGGAGCTCATTAAACATTCTGTCGCAAGTCTCTACCGGGTAACCGTTGGTTTTTACCTGGCTATATTTCTCGGCATACCTTTAGGTATTGTTCTCGGATTAAATCGCACACTCAGTGACATGGTTGATCCGGTGGTTCAATTCTTGCGCCCCATCTCCCCGTTGGCCTGGATACCTCTGGCGATGTTGTGGTTTGGCATCGGTGACAAGCCTGCAATTTTCCTGATATTTCTATCCAGCTTTTTTTCTCTGACTATGGCAACAACCGTTGCTGTAAAATCCATTAACCCGATATATTTTCAGGTCGCGGCGAATTTTAATTTCAACCGCGCCGAGCTTTTAACAAAAATCATTATTCCCGCAATCACCCCGGATGTTATTACCGCTTTACGCTTGACGGTTGCTGTTGCCTGGCTGGTGGTGGTTGCGGCAGAAATGATTGCTGTGCAATCGGGGCTTGGCTACTTAATCCTTGACTCAAGAAATGCATTGCGCATGGACTATGTGATGGTGGGAATGATAGTGATAGGGTGGATTGGTTTATCCCTCGATTTGATTATGCAGAAATTCAGTCGGGTTAAATGGACGGCACATTAAGGCATTGTTCGACTGGCATTAAAAAGGGACAGAATGAGTTTCATCCAGATTAAAAATATCACCAAGAATTATACAAACAGGCGCAGAACAAAACGCTCTCCTGGCGATGCCTCTAAAGCTGGCGAATTGATAACGGTACTGGACAATATCAATCTCGAGTTCGAGGAAGGGGAAATGGTTTGTATTCTCGGACCCTCCGGCTGCGGTAAATCAACCCTGTTGAGGATTATTGCCGGCTTCGATACTGATTTTGATGGTGAGGTTATTATTGACGGTGATAAGGTCGGCAGCGCAAGTTCCGAGCATATTTTTGTGTTCCAGCAGAATGGCCTGCTGCCGTGGATGAGCGTCTGGGATAATGTTGAACTGGGCCTGCGAAACATGAAAGACAGTGAGATGAAGAATGAACAGATTCAGGAGTACATCGACCTGGTTGAGCTCAATGGTTTCGAGCACAATTTGCCCTACCAGCTATCGGGTGGTATGCAACGACGCGCAGAACTGGCACGCGCATTGGCGGTAACACCTGATATTTTATATCTGGATGAACCTTTCACCGGGCTTGACTATTTTACCCATCTGAAAGTGCGTGAAGAGGTCGTTAACATCCATGAATATATCGGCAAGACGATGATTATGGTGACCCATTTTATCGAAGATGCACTGGTTATGGCTGACCGGATCATCATCCTTTCAGACAGACCTTCCTGTGTGAAAATGACCCGAAAACTTGATTTTTCGAGACCGCGTAATATGAATAAGAATAAGGATCTGGGAGATTTACGCGATGAAATATTCCTGATGCTGGGCGTCAGCTATGTGGCGTAGATTCATGTCGGTATTATTGCGTATACCCGCCAGCATGAAAGTATTACTAGGTGCACTCGGCTGGTTAGCATTCATTTCATTTTTGTATTTCCAGATTAATGCCGAAAATCCAGATCGCAGGGTCGTGAAAATGGGTTACATGCCCGTTATCACCAACCTGGCGGCACCCATTATGGATCATGTCAGTCGTCATAGTAACGACACCTACTTCAAGGCGCTGAAGTTCGCTTCATTTGCCGAAATGGCGGAATCGTTGAGGAATGGGCAAATTGATGTGGCGTTTATGATAGCGCCACTGTCTATTGTGCTACGCCAACAGGGCGAGGACGTGAAAGTCGTGTACATCGGTAACCGTCATGAAAGTACCATGGTGACCAGGAAAGACCTGAATATAAAAACCTTGAATGACCTGATCGGCAGAACCATTGCGGTGCCCATGCGTTACTCGGGTCACAATATCAGTATTCTCAACCTTATCGAAGCGCATAATTTGACCGGTAATATCAAGGTTGTCGAGATGAATCCGCCGGATATGGCGGCGGCTTTATCGGCAGGAGCACTGGACGCTTATTATGTGGGTGAACCTTTTGCGGCACAAACGATTATAAGCGGCCATTCAGAGAAATTCTTTTATGCGGAAGATGTCTGGAACAACTTTATCTGTAATCTGGTTGTGGTTAGAAATGAGCTCATTCAACAACAACCGGGAATGGTGCAACAGATTGTTAACGGTGCCGTCCGGTCCGGTTTTTGGGCCAGTGCGAATCAACAGCAGGCTACCGAGATAGCTTCAAAATACTGGAAACAACCCATCGAGTTGCTGAATTATGCTTTTACAACGCCCCGGAATAGAATTCTTTATGATCAATATATTCCAAAGGAAAACGAGATGAGGCAGATGGCGGAGATGATGAAACAGGTCGGCCTGGTTGAAAATGCGGATATTTCAGGGCTTATCGATGACAGTTTTGCACTCGCTGTAAAAGTGGAAGAGGTATCGGATGTTGAATCAATACTGAGCTTATCCAAATAGGGCCGAGCAAGGGTCAGGTCCTGCGAGTTGGGGTCAGGTCCTGGATTTTGCACTTCTTTTGATCGTGATTCGGGGAAACGCGAGATCATTGAATTCTGGCGCCTGAAATATCGCCTGAAGGGCAAGGGGAATGCCTTTGCGATTGGTCGTTATCCCGAGGTAACGCTCGCACAGGCACGTGAAGAAAAAATAGCGGCAGGAAATATCATCCGGCCGCGTTTTGGTCCAAAGCACGAAAGAGATAAAGTAACGCGAAGGGAAAAGGAGTGCTCGGCAAAGAAAAATAATTAAACCAGAAACTCAATTCACAAAGAATTTATTCAATGCACGACCCAACCACCCAACATCTTCTTTATTCCGGTCATCCATACTGGTCGCCACTGCATCGACGTACTTGGCATCCTCGACCTTGATATGATTGACCAACCAGTTTTTTAGCGTCCTCAATAGCTCTTTTGCAACATCCTCACCATTATTGTGGCGATCGGAAAGGCGACTAACACCATCTACAAAATGTTGATGGATTCTCTTATGAGGGACGATGGATGTATAACCGGCGTTTTCCATCAAACTCTCTTCGAAAGAAAAATGTGAGACCGTATATTCGACCAGCTGTCTGAGGAGTCGGGCAATGTTGCCCTGGTCAGTTTCACCAGCCTCAACCATATCGTGCAACTGGTTAATATAATCGACAATTCTTTTATGCTGCTCGTCAATAGCTTTGATATTGGTATTAAGGTCTTCTGTCCAGCAAATTCGTGACATTCCTATCTCCTAAATTTTGTTATGTAAAGCGCCAAATATAAAAAATTCCGGGTCACCCATTACTGCATGGGATGCTCCAAGTATAGGAGGAATTACCACAAATATAGGAGGAATTAACGCCTGTTTTCAATGATTCCGGGGTTATTGGATATTGGTTAATGGTGCAATCGGCATCGAGCTGGATTTGGACTCGCTTTCGCTGTGAATTCTCCAGGCAATTCCATGGCCACGGGCGAAAACCCACCCTTTCGATCACTCGTTCTGTCCATTCCCGGCACCCAGGGGTTAAAGCGGGCAATCAACTTCGATCAAATCTGACTCTGCCTGTAAGATCAGATGCCAGCGAATACAATTTACGATTCTAATATTTTGGCTCTTCCCGCACTCAGCTCACTAACCAGTTCCCTGATATTCATCGTCGCGGCATTTTGACCCTGAGTATTCACGAATACGGTTCTCCCGGTCAGATTACTTTTCCAGTACAGCTCACCAATATTATCAATGGTACCGGACACATCGAAGTTTACTCGTGTACCTATCTTCATATTTTGAATCTTCGCATTGTGATCAACTGCCATGGCCGATTCTTCATCAACCGCGCATGCCTGGGCTACCAATTTCATCAAGTCGTCATCATCACGATTGATATCACCCTGCGACTCATCCGTGTTTTTTTCTGCCGATGCAGTTGTAACATCGAACCCAACAGTGCTGTCTTTGCCGCTTTGGCTGATAATCTTCTCATGTTCGATTTCCATCATCTGAAAAACCGCTTCCTGTTGTGCGGTATCCACCTGTATCCGCTCCATGCCTCTGGACAAAGCGTGCTTCAGTGACGGTAAGGTTGTTAACAGCATGCGCTTTTCTTTTTCAGTGCTCTTTGCGCTCAAGGTCCAGATGAGCACAGAGGAAACCTTCTTGATATTTTTCCAGCTGCGGGATGACTCGCCCTTTGACAGGTAGACATTACACAAAACCGGCCGCCAGATATTTTGCAGAAAATTCAGTACGCCAGAACTTAAATCTGCCTTTGATATCAACTTCTTGAGCAGTTGATCCGCAACTAGTTTTGCAGCCTGGGTCTCTTTTCCCTTTTCCTGCAAATTCAATTGCTTCAATCCTTGTTCAACGAAGTGCTTGTCGGCAGATTTAACTGCGCCAGATTCTGATGGTAAATGTTTTGTTGTTTTCAACATGAGAAAATTTGAGCCTGTTAAGTTCTACCGAACTGGATATCGGGAATTGGAATTCATCAACTACAATGCAAAATCAGATCTGGCCTGTGCTCCAGGCCATTACGTTTCGTACGTGTATTAATTTGCCGTAATACTCGTTCCAGATTATCTCCGAAGCGGGATAAGGTAACTCGAATAAAATCTGAACCTGTACAGTTTAAAGCGTCGGCTGATATCATGATCAATATATCGCCATCATGAAACTCCACCTCACTGACTTCAGGCTTGATCCTGCTATCCAGACCTAGCCGCGTCGTTTTATCAGCAGAGGCATTCAAATCTATTAATTGATTATCGCTAAATAGAAAACAGCCGGTATCACCGGTGATGGTGTAACTGAGCCGCTTCCCGTGGGGTAACATGGCGGCCAGCCCGACACCCTTGTATGATTCCCGGGGCTGCCACTGATCCATATTGGAAAACAGGTAATCATTGATATTATCCACTGATTCACGCAAACAGAACGTAGTCAGGGAATCAGCCATCGGGATAGTCGTTCTTCCTCCATCCGGGGATAGATTCAACTGAATGTCATCAAGCAAAACCTCAATCGCTTTATGGGCAGGAGTATCTTTAGCCTGACTATCTCCCTCGGCCATTGCTATCAGTCCAAGCTCCGGGTTAACGCCTAAAGCATGGGGTCCAGATAGCGCTATCCCCCGTTCAAAGGTCTGGTCGTTTATCGTCTGACCAACTGTATTTACCTGCCCATTCATACTCATGATTCCAGACACTACGGTTAAAGAAAAATAACTGGTGTTTGATCGTTTAAGTGGCTATTACGCTTATCTTTGAGAATAGTTCATTTTTAGCGGATCGCAATCTGCATATCCATATTTCAGGAACAAGTGTGACGCATCGATCAATTTTATCGATTGCCTGAACTCTGCGACTCAGGTGCGGAAATGCCCGGTCAATACATAAACCTGGAGTGAAGCGACCACAGAAATTCAGATTGCCTGAAAGATCAGGTGAATACCTATTAGTGTCATCAGATAGATAAAGCTCTGCTGCAAAATTCTATCATTGATGCGTTGGGAGATATGGGGGCCTATTTGCCCGCCAATCAGTGTACCAATAGAGCCCAGGGCAATAATTTCCAGATGCAGTGTTTCGCTAAGATTAAAGTGAACAATCGATGCGACGAGGGCGAGCGCAAACATCATGCCGATGGATGTGCCTATTGCCTGTGGCATGCCCATTCTCAACCTGCTGCGCAAGGCCGGGATCAGCCATTCGCTGATGCCGAGTGATAGAAAGCCCATGATAAAACCGAAGACGAACGGAATTGGGGCAATGCCGCGAATTTTGGCACTATCGAAATCACCACTTGCCCCCTGTTCACTATCCCGGTTGTTAACCACGAAAAGTATGGCCAGCGTCATTGCCATAATACCCAGGGCCATCTGTACCGCATGCTGGGGAAGCTTGATCGTGATAAAACTGCCAATGATAATGCCCGGCAAGGCGACCAGGAAAAATATCGCCGACAGCTTTATCTTTACGAGTCCTGCCCTGGCATAAGCAAATGTGCCGCTACCCAGGCCGACGACCTGGATAAAAAGAGACGTTGAGATGGCTTCAGCAGGAGATAATCGGTAGACAAGAATTAGTACTGGAGTCCATAAAATGCCCCCGCCAATTCCAATGGCCATGGCTGCCGAGGCTATTACAACTCCAAATAAAATCAGGGCGGCTTCAATCATTGGTTTTCAGGTCTGTTTCCGTAATGTCCGTATCCAGCAACTTGAAAGAATTGACGAAATTGCTCATTGATAAAAGATTATTTTCAATGTTGCCTATCGTGGCGCCAATTTCGGGGTTGTCAGCAACTAATCGCTTCAGCCGTTTCAGGCTCACACGAGCCTCCCTGGTAGTAGTAGCGGTGAAGGAGGCGACTTCCTGCAGGTTACTGGCGAGTTCATTAATGGCGATGCCGACTTCACCGATTTCGTCATGATTGTCGATATCTACAATTTGGCTCAGGTCACCGGCATTAATATGCCTGGCAACCACTGCCATTTTGCTCAATGGGGAAGTGATGTTCTTGATGAACATGGTCAATACTATGGCTACCACGACGGAAAGAACCACGAACATGATAAAAATTTTATTGCGCAGGTTATTCAGCGGATTATTCAAGTTATTATCCGCCAGGTTTTGCATTGCGATATTACATAGTTGTAGTCCATTTTCGGTATCCATCTCGAAATAGAACTCAACACCAATCAGGATGGTGGCAAATGCAATAAGAAGGAAATAGTTAAGCAGGCGAAATTCAATTCGAGAAATCATAAAAGGGATCTCTGGCGATAGTTTTTGTCTTTAACAAAAAAGCACAATCACAAAGTTCATGACATATAACATGCCATACTCTATCTTGAATTTTTTATGATAATTACTATATTGCCCGGGTAGATAAGCTCCGGGTTGCTGATTTTGCTCTGCTTCGCCAGTTCGGTATATTTGTATGGATTTCTTACAAAGCGTTTGGCGATGGACCAGAAAGTATCACCGTCTACAACCGTATAGATGATGGTTTCACGGGCGGGCTTCTCCGCGCCGACTTCGGGGGTTACACTTTTTTCAACTGGCAGGACGATGGTGAGGCTCTCGTTTCCGGAAGGCATCGCCACGGGCTCGGCGCTGATCTCACCGGGATTCACCTTACCCTGTAACTCATTCTCAACCATGGCTTCATCGGTAGAAAGCGAGGCTTCTCCTGCCGGTGTTTCAGTCGCTACATCACCCATGTTGTTATCATCGCGCCCGTGAGGAGAAGCGGTCTGATATTCCTTTGCGGGCGAAATCGCCGATTGCACTGTAGGGTCAGGCTCCTGTGTAACGGGTTCCTGGGCAACGGGTTCCTGAATAACGGGTTCCTGTGCAACGGGCTCCTGTGCAACGGGTTCCTGAATAACGGGTTCCTGTGCAACGAGCTCCTGTGTAGCGGGCGCCTGAATAACG
>QNFP01000036.1 GCA_003645535.1 Gammaproteobacteria bacterium
GATAATCCACTTCAATATTCAATAAGCTGCGTCGTGTTTCCGGCGTACCCCGATCAATGGCAAAGGTATAGGTGCCTTCGCGGATATGTTCGTGGTCGCCAAGATAGCCTGCAAAACAGGGCATAGCCGAGCCAATGGGTGGGTCCTCATGGGCACCGATATTGGGACCCAGTAAACGGCCATGGAAATCAGTGTCGGGATTACTTGTTCTGCCACTAAAAATAAAAATCTCCTGAGCCGCCATAGCCGGCGCGCTGGACTGACTCCAGGCATCCAGGCTAAAGCGCGCCTTGCGTACAGCTTGCTGTGATGTCAGCGGCACAATTAAATAAGGTAAATCAACAGACACCAGACGGGAGTGAAAGGTGCGGCTGTCTATATCTTTTTCCTGGATACTTAATAGCTGGGCCAGCTCCGCATTGGTGGGCGTGTAGCGATCGACCACCGGACTGGCGCGTAGCGAAAATTGCACGAACACGGGCTTGTCCTGTGGCCGGGCGACATCGACAGAGATATCGCCGGTGTTTTGGCTAAAGGTTAGTGCCTGGCTGTTTGCGGAGACATCGATCATCCCGGCCTCGATCAGCGCGCGGGCTGTCGCCAGAATGGGGTGGCCGGCAAAATCAATCTCGCCGCGGGGTGTAAAGATGCGCAGGCGAAAATGCCCGGCTCGATCCGAGCCCGTAACAAATACAGTTTCTGAAAGATTTATCTCGGCGGCGATCAAGGCCATGCGTTCATCTGAGAGGTCATTGGCCTGGGGAAGTACGGCGATCTGTGCGCCCTGAAAAACTACATTGGTAAAAACATCTGCGGTGTAATAAGTATATTGCATGATTATTTTCCACCTTTGGAATTAGCTTGCACAAAGACCGTTCCGTCACTGATTTTTACGGGATAAGTGTTAACCACGACACTTTCATCCTCGAAACACTGGCCGGTGGTCAGGCTGAAATGCTCTTTGAGCACCGGTGAAGCCACAGCCAGTTCGCCGTCAATGCTGCACAGGATGCCTCGTGCCAGGACATTGGCATCACTAAAGGGATCAAAATTACTAATCGCGTAAATGTCTGCCGAATCTCTGGGGCGAAACAGTGCAATCTGTTGCTCCTGGGATGTCCCCTGACTGATCAGGGCGGCAACGCCCGCATCGAGGGGCAGTTCTTCCAGTGGACAAATTTTTTCCCAGGGATCGTTTTCTACTTTACTCAAATCAGTCATGCGGATACCTGCTCACTTTTACTCGAAGCCAGGTCGTTTGTTTCGAGCTTATTAGCCGGACGGATTTGTCCGCGTTCCTCGACAAAAATAATATTACTGTCGCCTTTGTCGCTGTTAACAAAGGGGCGGAACATAAGGAGCTTTTGTTCATCTTCAAGGGTGGTTTTCCACTCGCACTGGTAGCTATCTATCACCTCAGCCATCTCAGCCTCCAGTTGTTGGCAAATACCCAGCGAGTCTTCCATAACCACCTCGCGCAGATAGTCGAGGCCACCATCCATGTTGTCCATCCAGGTGGAGGTGCGCTGTAGTCGGTCTGCGGTGCGCACATAAAACATCAGGAAGCGATCAACGTATTTGATCAAGGTGTCTTTATCGAGGTCAGTGGCAAATAAATCGGCGTGGCGGGGTTTCATTCCGCCGTTGCCACAGACGTAGAGATTCCAGCCGTTTTCGGTGGCGATAATACCAAAGTCTTTGCTTTGAGCTTCGGCGCATTCGCGAGTACAGCCCGACACCGCCGATTTAATTTTATGGGGCGAGCGTAGGCCCTTGTAACGATTTTCGACTTCCAGGGCCAGTGAGACGCTGTCCTGCTGGCCGTAGCGGCACCAGGAGGTGCCGACGCAACTTTTCACAGTGCGCAGTGCTTTGCCGTAGGCGTGTCCGGTTTCGAAACCAGCGTCGATCAGCTCCTTCCAGATTTCTGGCAGTTGCTCCAGCCGCGCGCCAAACAGGTCGATACGCTGGCCGCCGGTAATTTTCGAATACAGATTGTATTTCCTGGCCACCTCGCCCAGGACGATAAGTTTGTCCGGGGTGATTTCACCACCGGCCACTCTCGGCACGATAGAGTAGGTGCCATTCTTCTGCATATTGCCCAGGTAGCGATCATTGGTATCTTGCAGACCGGCGAGCTGGGGTTCCAGAACGTAGTTGTTCCAGCAGGAGGCGAGAATGGAGGCGATGGCAGGTTTGCAAATCTCACATCCGTGACCACTGCCGTGTTGATCCAGCAATTCATAGTAGCTGTGGATCTTGCCAACCCGTACCAGGTTATATAAATCCTGACGGGAGTAGGGGAAGTGTTCACAGATATCGGTATTGACCTCCATGCCCATATTTTCCAGCTCAGCGTTCAGTACCTGACCGACCAGGACATTACAGCCGCCGCAGCTGGTGCCGGCTTTGGTGCAGGCCTTGAGGTCGATGAGAATAGTTGCGCCATCAGATATGGCCTGGCATAAGTCACCCTTGGTGACATCGTTACAGGAGCAAATTTGCGCTGAGTCTGGCAGCGCTGTGACACCGAGACCGGTAACGCCGCTGCCATCGCGCTGGGGCAGAATCAAAGCATCCGGGTATTCCGGGAGAGGAATATCGTTGAGCATCATCTGTAACAGGTTGCCGTAATCGGTGGCATCACCCACCAGCACCGCACCGAGCAGGCGGTTGTTGTCTTCGTTGACGACGATTTTTTTGTAGATCTCCTCGGTGCCGTCTATGTAGATATATTCGCGGGAGTTCGGAGTGTTGCTGTGGGCATCGCCAATACTGGCGACATCGACACCCATCAGCTTGAGCTTGGTGCTCATGTCCGCGCCGGTAAAGGTATTGTCCTTTTCATGAAGGTCAGCGATATGATCAGCAGCGACCTGGGCCATGCGGTAACCCGGTGCCACCAAACCATAAATGCGACCGCCGGAGAGGGCGCATTCGCCGATGGCATAAATATCTGGATCAGAAGTCTGGCAGTAATCATTGACGACTATGCCGCCACGCTCACCGACTTCGAGGTCAAATTCCCGGGCCAGGTGATCCTGGGGGCGAATGCCGGCGGAAAATAGCAGAACGTCGGTTTCGATAACATCGCCGTCGGCGAAAGTCATTTTGTGGAAATGCTTATCGCCGTCTTCAATGTTCTGGGTGTTTTTGCCGGTATGTACCTGCACGCCCAGTTCTTCAATTTTCTGGCGCAACATGGCACCACCGCCATCATCGACCTGTACTGCCATCAAGCGCGGTGCAAATTCCACCACGTGGGTGGTTAGGCCGAGATCCTTTAATGCTTTGGCCGCTTCAAGACCGAGCAAACCACCACCGATCACCACGCCAACTGAACCGCCTTCGGCACCGGCACGAATGGCTTCCAGATCTTCGATGGTGCGGTAGACAAAGCAGTTGTCCCGCTTGTGGCCAGGTATGGGTGGCACGAAAGGGAAAGAGCCGGTGGCGAGCACCAGCTTGTCGTAGGGCAAGGTCTCGCCCTGTTCAGAAGTCACCGTTTTTGCACTGCGGTCTATGCTGACGGCCTTATCGCCAAGCAATACGCGAATATTGTTTGCTTCGTAAAATCCCGGTTCAACCAGCGATAGATCGTCCGCCGAGCGACCGCTGAAGAACTCCGTTAAATGGACGCGGTCGTAGGCGAGCCTGGATTCTTCGCAAAATGTGGTGATTTCATAACCTGCCGCTTCGGGCTGCGCGGCAATAGCCTCAAGGAACTTGTGACCAACCATACCATTGCCGATAACCAGAATCTTTTGTTTCGATGCCATAGCCTGAAAATCCTTATTTTGAGCGCTGCTCAGTGCGCGTAGTGATTTGTCGCTCCTGATGCGGGAGCTTACAGCTACGGCTAAGCATGCATACTTTATGCCATAAATTGCCAACACTTAAAGAAACAGGAGTTCCGCAGTGGCTGGGTAGATAGACGGGTAGATAGGCGGGCAGATAATAGCGCAGTAGGGAGACTAACGATAAGAAACACAGGCATTGCAAACACAATATAACCAGGCGGTATGATTTAAATTATTTTCTCAATGTCTGGTTATGGTGCGGCTGCCCCATGTTTGGGCGATATGGCCATATCCATTATCCTGGCAGCGCCTGCCTATCTAATGGGCTATAGAGTCAAGCCACGATCTGAAGTGGTTGATATGACGACAAATCAGTGTGTAACGACACGGAAGCACTGATCTATTCGGTAATTGGCATGGCTATTGCTAGCACTGACGTTACTGGACTGTCACCCTGCATCTACGTGCTGTGTCTACGTGGGGTGAGTCCATAAGATGTAGATATCGAGCTAATTGATGCTTTACCTGAAATCGAAGTTGATGTGGAAGGAGTAACTATGCCTGCAAAGCCTAAAGCTGAAAAACTAAATTTACTGTCGTTTTCAGGCAAGTATCGAATTTTACACAGTACCTGGCTGGCATTTTTTATCAGCTTTATGGTGTGGTTTAACCATGCGCCGCTAATGGTAATTATTCGGGACGTGTTTGCCTTGAGTGATCAGGAGGTCAAAATTCTGCTGCTGCTCAATGTGGCGTTGACGATTCCAGCCCGGATTGTAGTGGGCATGCTGGTGGACAGCTACGGTCCGCGACGTTTGTTTTCAGGGATATTGGTTATTTCAGGGGGCTTGTGTTGCTTTTTTGCTTTAGCTCAGAACTTTCAGCAGCTGGCCCTGGCGCGCTTTTTGCTGGGTTTTGTGGGTGCAGGATTCGTAGTCGGCATTCGTATGATTGGCGAGTGGTTTCCAGCCCGACAGGCAGGTGCGGCTCAGGGGATCTATGGCGGATGGGGTAATTTTGGTTCGGCGGCTTCAGCCATGGCTTTGCCTGCTTTGGCTCTGTGGTTTGGCGGCGAAAATGGTTGGCGCTATGCCTTACTGTGCACCGCGGCCATCTCGGCTATTTATGGTGTCTTTTATTTTTTTACGGTCAGTGATAGCCCCAAAGGTTCCACTTATTTTAAAGCCAAAAAAATGGGTGCTATGGAGGTAACCAGCAAGGGCGACCTGCTACTTTATCTGATAATGAGCATACCAATCTACGGTGCTCTGGGGCTGTTGGTATGGAAGTTGTCGCCAGTGGGTGTTGCCTGGTTTAGTGCATCGATGAGTTACCTGCTATATGCGATTATTGCCGCCATCTATCTCGTCCAGGCTTATAAGATTGTTCAGGTTAATAAAGAAGTTTTGCATAAAGAAGTACCTGATATATTCCGCTATCGATTTAAACAGGTGGCGATTCTCGATCTGGCTTACCTGGTGACCTTTGGCTCTGAATTGGCGCTGGTATCTATGCTGCCTTTGTTCTATGTCGATACTTTTGATTTATCTCCGGTCACGGCGGGCATCATGGCTGGTGTTTATCCGGTAATGAACCTGATAGCGCGACCCGGCGGCGGTATCATGAGTGACAGGTTTGGCCGCAAACGTACTCTGGTTGTTTTGTTTTCCGGTATTGTTGCAAGCTTTTTAGTCCTCGGCCAGGTGAGCTCTGACTGGGCGGTCGGCGTCGTTGTTGCGATCACCCTGGTTTGCGGCTTGTTTGCAAAAGGGGGTTCTGGGGCCGTGTTTGCTATGGTGCCATTAATTAGTCGCCGTATGACCGGACAGGTAGCGGGCATGGCTGGGGCCTACGGTAATGTCGGCGGTCTGGTGTTTTTAACGGTACTGTCTTTTGTCTCTCCGCAGATATTCTTTCTGGTAATCGGCGCTGTCGCTGCAGTGGTACTGGTTTGTCTGTTTTTGTTCCTTGATGAGCCCAGCGGGCAGACTGCGGAGGTGCTGGAAGATGGAACAGTGCAGATGATCGATGTTGCCTGATAGCGCTGTGGTACTGGCCTGGCTCACGCGCTCGTGACCATGGCTCGTGACCTGGGAAAGCTCTCACCGTAAAATGTGGCAATGGAAATGAGTGAACTAATCAGCATCGGTCAATATTCGGACCGGGGTGCCAAAGAGGAGAACCAGGATAGTTACGGCGTCCTGGTGCCCGACGAACCAGGCCTTGATTATAAGGGTATTGTTGCGGTCATCGCCGACGGTGTCAGTAGCTGCGATGAAGGCAAGGTAGCGAGCGAGACCTGTGTCAATAGTCTCATGCACGATTATTACTGCACGCCGGATTCCTGGACGGTAAAAACCTCGGTTGAGAAAGTCTTGCTGGCGACCAATCGTTGGTTGTATAGCCACGGGCAACAGGATCCCCATGGCCAAAAAGGTTTAGCCACTACTCTCAGCGCCATGGTGATTAAATCTTCCACGGCCCATCTGTTTCATATCGGCGATACTCGCATTTATCGACTGGCCGATAATGACCTGGAGCTGCTTACCCAGGATCACTGCATCTGGGCTTCGGAAGATAAAAATTATCTGACCCGAGCAGTAGGCATAGATCTGCGCATGGATATTGATTACCAGAAAATACCTGTTCAGCAGGATGATATTTTTATATTTAGTACTGATGGCGTCCACGAGTATTTGCCTGCAGCACAAATTAAACAGTTCATCGCAGAAAACATGGACAATCTTGATCGAGCGGCTAAATCCATTGCCACGGTTGCACTCAAAAATGGCAGTCCCGACAATGTGACCTGCCAGATTATCCGTATCAATAAAGTCCACGGTATAGGCGAGGGCGCACTCTATAAAAAACTCACCGAGTTACCGTTCCCACCGGATTTGTCTGCGGGGATGAAGCTGGACGGCTATAAAATAGTGCGGGAACTCCACGCCAGTACACGTACTCAGGTTTACCTGGCTGTCGATGAGGAAAGCGGTCAGCAGGTGGTATTAAAAACCCCTTCGGTTAATTATGAAGATGACCCGGTGTTCCTTGATATGTTTATGCATGAGGAGTGGGTGGGTAGCCGTATTGACAATAACCATGTCCTGCGCGTTGTTGAACAACTGAGGCCACGGCATTTTTTATACTATGTGTCTGAGTATATCGATGGTCAGACCCTGCGCGGCTGGATGCATGACAACCCCGAGCCCGACCTGAGTACAGTTAGAGAAATAGTCAGCCAAATTTCTCGCGGCTTAATGGCCTTCCACAAGAAAGAAATGATTCATCAGGATTTGAAGCCTGAAAATATCATGATCGACAGCGAGGGCACCGTTAAGATTATCGATTTCGGTTCTACAAAAATAGCCGGTATAGAAGAAATCACCACACCTCTGGATCGCCTGACTTTGTTAGGGACTAAAAATTATACCGCCCCCGAATATCTTCAGGGTTATCCTTGCTCAACGCGCTCTGATATCTTCTCTCTGGGCGTTATTGTCTACGAGATGATTGCCGGACAGCTGCCCTATGGCGATAAGTATGATGAAGGCTCGCTTCAAAGGCTTAACTACATTCCGGCTCGCCAGCGCTTACCGGATCTGCCGGTGTGGATTGATGGTGCCCTGGAAAAAGCCGTCAATAAAAAAACAGATCGACGTTACGGTGAATTGTCCGAATTCCTTCATGACCTGGCCTGCCCAAATAATGAGTTTCTAGGAGAGCGAAACGAACCACTATTGGTTCGCAATCCTCTGGCATTCTGGCGGGGCCTGGCGGTCATCAGTTTAATCGCCAATGTGCTGTTGATAATAAAAACATTCTGGTGAGCGCGGCGCTGGCCAGATTGTTAGCTTCTGCTCTTCTTATCCGCCTACCAATATCTGCCTACTAATACTCGCTGCGTAGTGTATGTAAGTGTGCCTGATAGCTTTCATCCAGATAAGGCAGTAACAGGGATAGCACCTGATACACGCCGCGACTTAAGTCTTCACTGGTAACATCGGCTTTATTTTTACCGCTTAAGTGCTGGTTGAATCGAACCCACTGAGTACATATCAGCGCCATATTCAGGGCTAAATCTTCAAGTGTGTGTTTAGCGCTTGTTGTCAAAGCCCCGGCAGCAGCAAGTTGATTGAGTAAGCTTAGCAATGAGCTGTTGAGCTGTTTTAGTATGCGCTGAAATTTCCGCGTCAATGATGGGCATTTCAGCATAATGAAATCAGTATCTCGATAAATAAATCGATACTGTGCGGTGAGTTCAAAATTAAAATGCAGGAAAAACCACACGTCTTCCAGTGTTATTTGTTTGGCAAATGTTGGAGTAATCAGCGGTTGTAGCTGTGCTTCAAAAGTCGCAAATAGTTCTTCGATAAGCTGTTCTTTATTGCGGAAGTGGTAATACAGATTGCCTGGACTGATATCCAGTTCCAGAGCGATATGGTTAGTCGATATGTTTGGTGTGCCGAGTTGGTTAAACAAATCCAGAGCGGTTTCCATAATCCGCAGTTTAGTGCTCGG
Source organism: Gammaproteobacteria bacterium (assembly GCA_003645535.1). GTDB lineage: Bacteria > Pseudomonadota > Gammaproteobacteria > Pseudomonadales > Porticoccaceae > HB2-32-21. The sequence continues at coordinate 8,322 of QNFP01000036.1, forward strand.
TTTATTCAATTGTCGCCATCCGGTAAATTTCAAATATGGTGTTTTTTTAGCTAATTAGTTTTTTCACTCTAATATTTGTTGTTATCGTGTTTTAACAGTGGAGAACCCGTATGTCGTAACAGTGCGACATCGTGTTATCTCCGACTTATGGTAACCAATACACAAACCGGAAGCGAGGATATTATGGCAACAGCAAAGGTGTTAAAAAACAAAAGGGTACGCAAGATCCTGGACAAAAATGACGAATTGGTCGGCAAGACTATAGACCGCAGTCAGGAGCTTAGTGAAAAAGTTCTCGAGCGCAACAGAGATATATGGCTCGCTGGCCTGGGTGCATTCTCCAAGGCCCGTGATGAGAGTAGTGAGGTATTTGGTAAGCTGGTAGACGCCGGAGAGAAATTTGAAGATCGCTATAAAAGTTTTGTCGACGAAAGTAGTGATTCAGCACTAAAAAAAGTAACTGACTTACTGGAAAAAATCCCCAGCCCTTCAGAGAAAATTGAAGACGTATTTGATTCGCGGGTTGCTAAAACCCTTAAGCGACTAGGGGTGGTTCCAGCAGTAAATGCACTACAGTCACTTACTGATCAGGTAGAAAGTTTGACATCATTAATTGAAGAATATGTCGATACTACACCTGAAAAGAAAGCTAAGTCGACTTCTAAGTCCACTGCTAAGTCGAAAAAAGCGAAAACAACCTCTAAGCGCAAGGCGGCGGTAAAAAAGGCGCCAGCCAAAAAGGCCGCTGCTAAAAAGGTCGCTGCTAAAAAGGTCGCTGCTAAAAAGCCTGCTGCAAAAAAGCCAGCAACTAAAAAAGCAGCCACCAAAAAGCCAGTGGCTAAATCAGTAGCTACACCTGCCATTACTGCGCCGGCCTCCGCAGAAGCCGCCTGAAAAAAGCGCCTGCAGACGCGGAAGATGTGATGCTTTAACGCAGGACTCTATGGGTAGATCCTCATAGAGTCGATGGTTGGTTTCTGTGCTGCAGTTTTACCGCTTTAACAGGAAATACGCTTTAACAGGCAATAAAAAACGGTTGCATGTGTTGCATGCAACCGTCTTCGGCTTTATCAAACAACTTATCAGCACAAAATAAGCGCGCTTATTAGCCTGTCTCGGTGTTGCCTTCCACGGCTTCTTCTATTTGGGCGTCATGTGGTGGGTTCAAATTGGCCGGTTTGATCGCTACATCCCGGGGAGTGCTTCCCTGTAACGGGCCACTATTATATGTTTCCGTAAGAGTTGGTCTGCCTCCATTTGGTTCGGTAATAGCTGCTTCGGTAATAGAGACAATTTTGTCTGTTATCAGGGAATTGTCAATTGCCGGTCTTTGTCCATTGCTCTTCTTCCTGCGCACAGCCTTTTTCGGTGCAGCATTCTTCTTGAATGCGACCTTCTTTTTAGGAGCAGGCTTTTTGGGAGTAGGTTTTTTGGGGGCAGGCCTTTTGAGAGCAGGTTTCTGGACTGACTTTTTATTTTGAGCTGATTTGGTTTTAGGTTTACTAGCGGCCTGTTTTTTAGGGGTGGTTTTAGTTGTACTGGTTTGCCCATCTTTAAGCAAAGTTTTTTCTCTGTTCAGACTGGCTTTTAATTTTGCCAAAGATGTCTTGTTGAGTGGCTCGTATTTAGCCGTTTTTGGATTTAACCAGAAAGATTTGCCTCTCTGTAATGCGCTCTCTGGGATACCCTCATCTCTCAGTGACTGCTTGCGTATTTGTTGGCCGAGTGTCATCGGCATGCTAGTCATAATTCTAATGACCACAGGACGACTCTTCTTATCGAGCTGACGGGTGACGACGTCGGTAAGTTCCTGTGCGTTCAGTTTAGCCTTGCCTCGTAATAACACGGCAGCAGCGGGCACTTCGTGACTATAACCTTCGATACTCAGTCCATACGCTGCCGCAGTACTAATGGAGTCGAGTTCCCAAACAGCATTTTCGATGGCTAAAGTGGGTAGCCAGTCGTCTTCGGTGTGGATTAGATTCACGACCTTATCTATAAATCGATACTCACCATCTTCATCGACCATAAATAAATCACCGGAAACTTGCCAGCAATCACCTTTTTCAAATACATTATATATAGGCTGGCTATCATGATGTCCTGCGGTCGTATCAGCTTTAGCAAGTAACATGCCTACGGAACCGACTGGGACTGGACACAGGTATCCGGCCGCATCCAGAAAAGGCTGATTTTTTTCGAAGTCCCAGTAGACAAGTCCGATATCACTACTACCGGGAATTGACTGTACTACCGGGCCAGGTTTCTTACAGGAGACGTTGGCGAGATAAGCATTACTGCCCCTGGCGACGAAGATTTCCATAACTTTTACTGAGCGGAAACGTTCCAGGACACGCTTCGACAGAGCTTCCGGCATGCCGACACCGGCAAATAGACGTATTGAGTGGCCTTTTTCGAGCTTATTTTCAGGAGCGTCAACTAATTCACGCAACATACAGCCTGCATAGAACACAACCCGCGCACCGTAACCGCGAGCTTCCTGCCAAAATGATGACGCATTAAAGTTCTTTGCTACCGCGACCCTGGCGCCGGCGACGAGAGACGCGCTCACTGACACTAACAGGCCGGCAGGATCATGGAGCGGTGTCCAGCAATAAACCGTGTCTGAGGCCATCAGCGCAGTGGAGGAGGCGGTTCCCAAAGCAGACAGTGCCCAACGGTGGTTGGTAACGCTGTCACAGCGTGTGTTAGCACCGCGGTCAGAAAACATTATAAATGCAACGTCCTTAGCCTTTCCCGGTGATGGCTGATACCAGTCCGGCAATGCGACACGCGCTGGGTCTATCTTCTCCATATCAATAACGTTTTCTGGTAACTCTCGCTGCGAACGGCCGAAGCCACCTAAAATATAAACCTGCCCGGTAAAACTAGTTTCTGCAATGTCGGCATTTTCAGGATCTGCAATAAGGTGTTGTACTTTGCCAAGTTTGAGTTCTGTGGAAAGTTGACTGCTACTGCGCATGGTGCGCAATAGAACCGCTACGGCGCCCAGCCGATTGACGGCCATTATAGTAGCCAGAGATGAAGGGCGAGCATGCATAATAATGCCGACGTGATCTCCGGTTCGAACGCCAATTGAGATTAAACCCCGTACTATGTTATCTACACGTGTGCTGGCATCAGCATAGCTGTGCGCCCTGCCATCGTAGAGAAAGTAGGTGTTTTTCGGTGCTTTTTCAGCTTGCTCTTCTAGCGCTAATGCGAAGCCCACTTTGCTCTCGCTGTTAAGTTTTTCAAGGCGGGAGAGGTGGGACAAGCGAGTACTGAAATTGCTGGTGATTGCCTGCACGGAATCTTTGGTTATACCCAACAAGTCACCAACTGTACTAATCGCACCCTTGCTCATCCCGAACGCTGCTTTTACCATTGCGGTCGGCAAGGCATCGTTCCTACTGTCAGTTGAGGCAGCAGTATCGGCAAACTCACCTAGTGCATAAATGGACTCGGGTTGTTCTGCTTTTCCCTCTCGCCACTGCACCCACTGTGCAACCGGAGGCCAGGTATTCTTTAAGGCGCGGGAGCCGACTACGATGGCCATGTGACCAGCGGTGACAGGCAGCTCAAAGAGTTCTGCATTGGGTACCGCATCAGCAATACCGCGAACTGCATCGCCGCGAGCTATCCCATCATTGCTACCAATGACGGCAAGAATTGGGCAGGTAATCTCGGTGAGAGATATCGCACGACCTTCAATAATACAACCGCCGGAAACCAGGCGATTGCCTACCAGCATATGGCTTAAAAATTGATGCAATGCCGGGCCGGGCCATGCCACAAAGCCTTCACCCCCCAGAAAACTTCTGCCCTCTTCGGTTTGTAGTAGGGCATCTCGATCGTGCAATGAACCCATAAAAGAAATCCAGTTTTTGATTTCTTTGGTAGGACTCATCAGCTTAAACAGGTTTTTTGTTACATTTGCCGGTATCACCGTGGGGGTGAGCCTTTTTGGAAAGACTTTGCCAATTGTTTCGAAAACTTTGGTGGTAACCTCATCAGGCACGCCGGGTAGAAAGTTCTTGTAGATGTTCACTGGTGCGCCGAACGTCACTATGGATGCAACATTATTCGATTGACGATAGGCAGTAGCGAGATAACAAAAAATACCCCCTTGACAATATCCCGCCAAATGTACAGGTACGCGCTTTTCGGCGTACACATAATCGATGGCATCGTTTACCGCGAGGACATGGTCGGTCAAGTCCTTGTCCAGCCCACCTTCCTGGTGTTCGGGTGAGCCGAAATCGACAAGCCAGACTGAGTAACCCTGGTCGATCAGGTACGTTACCGCGCTGTTGTCGGGGGCCACGTCAAAAACATCGGCAGAGATCATCAGTGGTGGCACCAGGATAATAGGAATCCGTTTAGCCTTCGATTGCTTGGTTTCGTAACAACGCAGGCGATAATTGGCATTTTCATGGGCAACGTAATAGACAGTCCCAGTTCGGGGCCGCAGTCTTCCGAAACGCGCTATCACCGACGCATTTTTAATGGCGGCACTTAAATTGGGCAGTGAGTCAAATAATTCTAAGTGCTTTCCATCTTTATCCATTACGGCTACTCCTGATCAATGGCGACCCTTTTGGCATAAAAGAGTCGATCGGTAAGTTAAACATATCTGCTGATTATCCCTCAAATGAATATTGGTTATAAAGTAATATTTTTTGCCGAATCCTGGTGTCGTTTTCGCTAATCGGTGATTGTTGCCGATCTCGCTTGTTGAGGTGATCGCCGGACAAAGTGAGACATTCCCGCTGGATAGAGATCGGAGACAACGTTGTCTTTTATGAATATTAAAATAAGAAAAAGGGTGATAGAACCCTTCTAGCTCCGTGCCCTCACAAACCGGCTCGCTACCAAATTAAACTGGCAAAGCGACGGCGGCATTTATAATGCACAGTCAGTCGCTAACCAGCGGTGTCAAACCAGGCTTAGTGTCACTTGTGTTTAATTACTTTTTTTTGCGGGCCGGTAGCTCCTTTAAGCCAGTGAACGATTCATCGAGAGCTTCGTCAATAAATGTATTGACCGTTTTCTCCCACGGGAAGGTGATGTGGTTGCCGTGATACCACTCAATTTTTGGCCTCCCCCAGTGTTCCCATAGATCGATTGGGTCCTCTGGCCTGGCCAGGCGATCCAGTAGACCCGCGTATATGTAACGTCTTTTGGCAGGCACTTTGGGCTTCAACGCGATAGGTGAAATAACATGGGTCATTTTTTGAATATCATCCCAGGGCATGCCAATATTATCGAGAAAGTAGAGAAGATTGCGTTGTCCCAGGCGCCGGGCAGCACGGACAAGATTGACGGCGGGCACGCCGGCGATTGCACAGGCGAGATTTCCTTCGAGGCCCGACAACATGGCCGTGGTATAGCCACCTAGCGAAATACCGTGCACACCAATCTCTGGTGCCCCCTCTTTGCGCAGCCAGTTGATGATACGCCGCAATTCAAACATGGCCTGAGCTTCGGTATGAATCAGGTTGACATAACCCGGAGAGAGTACGCCGTCACCACTGGTAGGCCCAATCTTGCGCGGGCCGTGTAAGGGCATAACGTACTGAAGAATATTCAGTCCTTTGTTCTCGTGCAGTGCTTTAGCGTGAAAAAAAGGCAGGTCCATATAGGGGACGCCCATACGATAGCCATGAATGTTAATCAGCCACGGTCGCTGAGGCCCCGAATGGCGAAGAACCCAGCCATGGGAGGTGTGATTTGCAGTGTAACTGAGCCACCGAGAACGACCGGATTCACCCATATGAGGAACATAACCGCTTTCAAATGTCATGTGTTCGTAATGGATGCCACGGGATGTTTCTTTTTTGAATTTTACTTTTTCGAGTTCGGGCGGGTTCTGGTGATAGCCCCTGGGATTATCAAGCCAGCCTTTCGAATCAAAGAATTCGAGGGCGTCTTCCATTTCGTCAGCACAGCGCTTGCGAAATCCCGGAGTGGGAAAACGAAATCTTGAGGCGAGCCCCAGACCGACCATAAGGGCTTCATCCACGCCCACCATTGCCACTGAGCCTAACGAAACTTTTGGCCGCGGCGCTTCATCGGGCCAGTCTAAAATGTCGTTGATGGTCTCAGAGCCGGGAATCCAGCTGGGAATTTGGCCTGTTGGAAGATCCCTGGGCCGGGGTAATAAGGAGGATAATTTCATAAAACTGACTCCATTATTTAGTAGCAACAGCTTTACATAATACCCCTCAGTTTAGTGACAAGCAAAGCACATTTCCTATTTATTTTTTTGCCGATTTAAGCAAGGACTGGTGATCTACCAGCCATCAATGGTGGTGGAGAGCAGAAGTTGTAATATTTCCGGGTTCCTCCGCTCGCTTGACGACAGGCAGGTCATCATAAGGCAGTTATTTAGTGAAGATTAGCGTCGTCTTTGGCAATCGTGCTGACCGTATTGGCCGGATTAGAAATTGGTTCGGCAAGCCCACTGGCCGGCTTGTCGGTAGCGCTTACATCGTCTACTTTTTGCTGGTTTTGAGCCTTAACCGATGGGCGATACGCTATTTTGCTTCGCGCAACACGCTTGCCTGTTGTTGACGCTTTTGCAGATGCTTTTGTTGGTGCTTTTTTTCGACGTACCACAGGTTTTTTCTGGGCGGTTGCTCTTTTGGAGTTTCCCTTGCGTTGAGGGCTTGTCGATGCTGAGCCCGGATTAATTAAACTTCGCGTAAGTCGTGACAGTGAAGTCTGGGTAAGGGCTTCATATTTTGCGGTTTTAGGATTGAGGCAAAATGACCGGCCTTTTTTTAGCATCGCCTGCGTGATCCCGGTATCGCTCAATAGTTGCTTCTGGATTTGCTGACTAGGTGTTTTGGGCAGGTTGTCACTTATGGTAACAATTACCGGTCGGACTCTGGCATCCAGTTGGCTGGTAATAGTCGTAGTTAGTTGCTGCGCATTGAGTTTGGCTTTGTCTTTCAACACTACGGCAGCGACGGGGATCTGGGAATCGTATCCATCCACAGCCACACCAAAGGCTGCAGCGACGCTAACGCTATCCAATGTACTAATGGCATTTTCGATAAGTGAAGTCGCAATGGTGTCATCTTTAGTAAGGATTAAGTTGCTGGCCCTGTCGACGAAATGGTAATCACCATCGCTATCAATCTTGAACAGGTCGCCGGAAACCTGCCAGCAATCACCTTTTTCGAATACGTTGTAAATATGCGTGTTATCTCGGTAATCCGGCCCATCATCGACCTTAACCAACATCATGCCCATGGTGCCAGTAGGTGTGGGGCATAGATAGCCGGCGGTGTCATAGAAAGGTTGGTCTTTGTGGTAATCCCAGTGCACAAGAGATATTTCATTGCTGCCGGGCAACCGCTGAAAAACCGGACCCGATTTTTTATCACCAATATTGGCCAGATAGGCGTGGTTGCGTGTAGAAAAATACACTTCCATGATTTTTGCGTGTTCGAAACGATCCTGTACCCGATTGCTCAGTGCTTCTGACATCCCGGTCCCAGCAAACAGCCGAATGGTATTGCCTCGCTCCAGTTTATGTACAGGTGCATCCACTAGTGCGCGCAACATGGCGCCTGAATAAAAAACGATATTCGCGCCGTAGCTGCGTGCTTCGTACCAAAAAGTTTCGGTATCGAAATGCTGAGGCAGGCCGATTCGGGCGCCGGCGATCAACGATGCGCTAACGGCCATTAGCATCCCGGTGGGATCCTGGAGTGGTGTCCAGCAGTAGACTGTATCTCCTTTCACCATCGCCGTCGCAGAAGCTGTACCGAGCGCATACAAAGCCCATTGACGGTGAGTAATTTTGTCGCAGTGAGTGTCAGCGCCCAGGCGGCTAAATGAAATAAATGCTACCTCGTCGGCTTTGCCTGGTGAGGGCTGATACCAGTCGGGCAGCGCCACCCGTGATGGGTCAATCGCTTCCATATCTATAGCGCTTTGTGGTAACTCTCGTCGCGAGCGCCCGAAGCCACCCAGGACATAGGTCTGACCAGTAAAGGTGTTCACCGCGGTGGGGGCATTTTCGGGATCAGCAATGAGGTGCTGGACTTCGGCCAGTTTCAGCTCAGTAGCGAGCTGGGATTTGTCACGTAACTGTACGGCAATGGCACCTAAGCGGTTGACCGCCAACGTAGTCGCGAGCGCTGAGGGCCGTGCATGCATGAGAATGCCCACGTGATCGCCACATCGAACACCAATCGAGATCAGGCCACGGACAATGTTGTCTACACGCTCATTGGCATTGGCATAGGTGTGGGCTCGACCGGCATAAAGAAAATAAGTATCGTCCGGCGACTTTTTAGCCTGCTCTTCCAGGGATAAAGCAAAGCCTACTTTGCTCGCGGCATTAAGGGTTTGTAAACGTGACAGATGAGTCAAACGCGCACTGGCGTTATCGCTCATCGTTAGCAAGGATGTTTTGGTACTACCGAACAAATCGCCCACAGTACCCACAACGCCTTTGCTCAGGTCAAATATAGTCTTCACAACAGCAGCGGCTAATTTATCATCCTCTTCATTGCTTTCGTTATCTTCACTGCCGACTTCGTTGAGTGCTTCTATACTTTGAGGGGAGTCTTCTTTACCCTCTCGCCACAACAGCCAGTCGGCAACGGTTGCCCAGGTGTATTTCATTGCGCTGCCACCGACCAGAACGCCCAGATGACCGGCTCGCGGCAACCATAGTTGGTAAAGATCTGAATTGGGAGCAGCTTCGACGATACCGCGAACAGAACGGGGTCTGGCTATGGTGTCATTACCGCCGATGATCGCCAGCATAGGGCAGGTAATGTCGGTCAGCGAAACAGCATGCCCTTCAATGACGCAGCCTCCTGAGACCATGCGATTGCCCAGTAGCATTTGCCGCATAAATTCGAGCATGGCCGGACCCGGCCACGCGACGAAGCCATCAGACATAAAGGATCTCTGGTCTTCCCCTTTCAGTATGGCGTCTCTGTCGTCGAGCATCCTGAATAGCGAGACCCACGACTGGAGTTGTTTGACCGGGGCCAGCATGCGAAATAGATTTTTGCTGACCCAGCCCGGAATAGCAGAAGGCACAATGTTTTTGGGAACAGCGCCGCCGATGGATTCGAGCACTTTAAGAGTGACTTCATCAGACACCCCGGGTAAAAGATTTTTATACAGGTTAACAGGGGCGGCAAAGGTTATGACCGAGGCAACATTTCTGGATTTGCGGTAGGCGGTGGCGAGGTAGCAAAAAATACCGCCCTGGCAATATCCGGCTAAATGTACCGGCTTGCGCTTTTCAGCATAGACAAAGTCTATGGCATCGTTAACCGCAATTACATGATCGCTCATGTCCCGATGTAGGCCACCTTCCTGCTCCGCCGGCTCGCCAAAGTCAACCAGCCACACGGAAAACCCCTGCTCGGTTAAATAGTCTACGGCGCTGATTTTTTTTGAGACATCAAAGACGTCGGCGCTCATCATTAGTGGCGGCACTAGAATAATGGGTATGCGCGTTTTGCGGGATTTTTTTATCTCATAACAACGCAGCCGGTAAGTCGGACTTTCGTGAGTAACGGAATAAAGGGTGCCCCTACGTGGCTCCAGTCGCCCAAAGCGGGCCAGAACCGATGCGTTTTTCAGCGCTGACGATAACCGAGACGAGCTGCCCAGGAGTTCGAGTCCGCCGCTGGTATTGTCTTTTTTAGTCATTTTTTTCACTCTTGGTTAGACTGTCAGTGGAACCCTTAGCCAAACTATTTATTAGGCTGTTGGTTGGATAACGATTGCGCAATAGATACAGGAGCGCTCAGTTCGATATGCATTATAAGTTATGGAATGCAGCAAGTGTAGGTCGCATAAGTTATATATCAATATCATAAAAGCATGCAATAAACGCCGATGACAGCAAGCGATGATAATGAGTGGAGTCAAAGTATCGCATCGGTGCGCGATCACGGATGAGATTAGCCCTTACTTAAATTAGTCCATTACTCAATAACATAGCTTAATAGCATAGCTTAAAGTAATACAGTCACAAGCAATCCTGTTGCTCGGGGTAGCTGGGGCGAACTAGAAAAAGGCGGAGCAGTACCGTCAGATAAAAAATAGAAACAATAACTAGCGTGACGCCAACCAGTTCAGCCATGTTTGATGCTTGCTCCAGTGATATA
>QNFP01000037.1 GCA_003645535.1 Gammaproteobacteria bacterium
CCAGCCATTCCGGGTCGGTATAAGCTGCCACCGGTATACGCTTGACGCCGGGAGTGATCGTAGTCTGACCACTATCGATACATTCATAGGCTTTTTTAATACGCGCGATCTGTACTGCCTGCTCCAAGACTGTCTCCTACCGGAATTCATTGATTTGGGGCGGGCATTATACAACCCACAGCGGAAGCCACTATCGCAACTTTAGAATTCACTTACTTTGTTCTTCGTCAATACAAGTGGTCGCTGTAACTACAGCCAATATGCGTTACTCAAACCAGCAGACCGGGGAGCAAGCAGGGGAATGGGAAACTCTATCTATGCCGGATTAATTCGATAACAGGAATTATTCTATCTGTGCGCTTTTGATAGGTCGCAAACACGGGTAAGTTAGCGCAGACTGTTTGAAACAGTCGATCACGGTCTTCACCTTCGGTGACCACTGCTCGGGCCGAGAAGCTTTCACCGTCTTTTTCGATCAACACATCCGGGCAATGAACCAGATTATGGAACCAGGGTGGATTTCGAGGTGCGCCGCCCATGGAGGCGATAATAATAAGTCGGCCATCGATTTCCTGACAGGCCAGCGGCAAGGTTCTTTTTTTGCCGGTTTTGGCGCCCGTCGTCGTTATGATCAATGCGGGTACACCTTCAAGCTCACCGGGAATTTTGCCATTGTTTTTTCGCAGTGCGTCCATGACTTCATCATTGACGCGTTTGGTTTGCGAACTTTCCATCTTCCAGTTGCCCGAACCCGGGCCGTCCGGAGCGCTAATCTCCAGGGCAAGCTTGTCTATATCCGCCATCGTTATTTCTGAATCGTTACCAGCCATAAATTTCTCCTGGGTTTAATTATTATGTCGCCAGACCAATTTAGCGTTTACCAGGGCTGTTATCCAGACATATTCGCACCCTCTACGAAAGCGAAGGCCGACTCTCTACCATCAGTTTATCCAGGGTAAGCTGGGCTTGTTGCGGATTATCCAGGTCACGCACTTCAATCATTTCGCATTTATCCGCAACCATTTGCTCAATGGTCACAGGGTAGTGTTTACAATCGTCGGGGCGATCGTAATAGATATCGCAGGTGTACTGAATACGACTGGATTTATCTAGATTGGTTTTATCTTGATTCGGCACTTGCCGCAGCCACGGGCAGCGCTCCAGTTGCTTGCCTGTGTCCGGGCTTATCCAGATCTTTTCGCCGCTGTCAGCGCCACTGAGAGTACCGTTGAGATTACCGCCCGCACTACCGCCTACATAGTCATAGATATTGGGCCGAAAAGTCTCCCAATATTCCACTTCGCTGGCCGCTGCCGATAAGCCGCCGTTGCCATACTTTATGCAGCATTTTCCGCATTGGTTGCAGTCTTTCATTTTGCTTTTTCTCTATCAGTGGAACGAACTGGGTCTAACAAAAACACTAACCCATTTGGCTCTGATCCATTAATTCGGGAATTTTTAAACACATTTACAATGCGCATCATCATGCGCATAACCCAGCCTAAATACAGCAGAGCATACAGCTATGGCCAGGCTATACGATCTAAATGCCCAGAAAAAGTCCGCAAACCTTAGTGCAAACAGTGACTTACTGAAAAAGTCAAAGGCGCTAAACATTAATTTATCTGCAACACTTGAGCAAGCATTGAAGGAAAAACTCGCCAGCGCTGGAGCGGACGAATGGGCCATGGAGAACAACAACGCCATAAAAGCATATAACGAATTCGTCGAAGAGCACGGCTGCTTTGGTGGTGAATACCGCGAATTTTGACGCAGCAATTCTATGTCTATGCGAACCCGAGCCCTGCGGCTCGCGGCGCATACCCCTACATAGTTGATATCCAAAGCCCTCTGATCTCAGAGATCGCCACCAGGATCGTCATACCCCTGGGGAAAGCTACAGCATTTCAAGAATGAGGAAATAAAAGGCCTCTATTCATCTCGCCATATCGGTGCACGCTTCTCCATAAAAGCATCTATTCCTTCCTGGGCATCTCTGGCCATCATGTTCTCAACCATCACCTGTCCGCAATAGTCGTAGGCGTCTATTAAATTTTTATCCAGCTGTCGATAAAAAGCCTGCTTACCTATTTTCAGGGTGAGTGATGATTTGCTGGCAATTTTGGCGGCCAATGCATCGACCGTTTGCTCAAGCTTGTCAGCTGAGGCGAGATAATTAATAAAACCCATTTCATAAGCCCGCTGTGCGGAAATAAAGTCACCGAGCAAGAGCATCTCCATAGCATGTTTGCGTGACACATTGCGCGATAGAGCAACCATGGGTGTTGAGCAAAACAAACCCAGATTCACACCCGGCGTTGCGAACCTGGCATTTTGCTCCGCCACTGCCAGATCGCAACTGGCCACCAGCTGGCAACCCGCAGCCGTCGCTACACCATGTACTTTAGCGATAACTGGTTTTGGCGACTGAACAATAGACAGCATTAAGGTGGTGCAAGTGCTAAACGTTTGTTGCTGGAAGTCTCGCTCTGGATTACCCCGCATTTCAGCCAGATCATGACCCGCGCAAAATCCCTTGCCTGAACCCGCCAGCACAATCACTCTAACCTCATCATCGGCGGACAACGAACTAAACGCGTCAATCAAAGACTCCATACAATTGATGGACAGGGCGTTATAAGCTTCGGGACGGTTAATCGTAATGCGACCGATACCCTGTTTGTCTTTACCAGTAATAACGCTGTTGGTTCTGTCCATTTTTTGTGCCAAAACTAGTATCTTCCACCCTCAGCAGTAGGTAAATTAGCTCGAATATCAGCAAGCTCCGCCTCACTAAAGCTCACCTCAAGTGCCGCAAGGTTTTCTTTCAAGCGTGATATTTTTCGTGTGCCGGGAATAGGAAAAATATCTTCGCCCTGGTTAAGCACCCAGGCCAGTGCTACCTGTGCGGAGGTAATGCCTTTTTCTTTGCCGATATTTTCAATCAGCTGCAGGAAGACTTTATTTTTCTCAAGAGTATCTTCCTGAAACCGCGGGCCATTCAAACGGAAGTCATTTTCTTCCAGAGAGTCGCGGGAAGTGATGGCACCGGTAAGAAAACCTCTGCCCAATGGACTATAGGCGACAAAGCCGATATTGAGTTCTCGACAGGTAGCGAGGATATCTTCCTCGACGTCGCGGCTCCACATGGAGTATTCAGTTTGCAGGGCGGTAATGGTGGCTTCACGGCTGGCTTTTTGTAGTTCTTCCGAGCTGGCTTCGCTGAGGCCGATATACCGCACTTTACCCGTATCAACCAAACCTTTCATGGCGCCAACGGTTTCTTCGATGGGTACATTGGGGTCAACGCGGTGAGCGTAGTATAGATCGATCACATCGGTGTTGAGTAGCTTCAAGCTGGCTTCACAGGCTTCTTTAATATGGGCGGGGCTGCAATCGAGTCCGGCAAAACCGCCTTTCTCATCACGGAGAAAGCCAAACTTTGTGGCCAGCACTACCTGATTCCATTTGCCCGCAAAAGCCTTACCGATCAATTCTTCATTGTGGCCGCTACCGTACATATCAGCCGTATCGAAAAAGTTGACGCCCAGGTCGATGGCAGCATGGAGGGTTTCTATGGACTGTTGTTCATCACTTTCACCATAGAACTCTGACATACCCATGCAACCGAGGCCCAGGCGGTTGATCCTGAGAGTGCTGGTGCCTAATTTTGTTGATGCCATAATGCTATCCCCTTTTAGTGTTATTCGTTAGCTGCACGTAGTATCGAGAAAGACCTTACCGATAACCATAGCGATAACGATAACATAGCAAACGCTCTGAGGATGCACTATGGCGTTGTCCGCCATTTTGGCCGACTCCAATCCTGCATCTTGCATTCCGACGGCGATGCCGTAACACTTCATTGACGATACTTAATCCCCAGGGCTTATTACGCCATTAAGCAATCCATCAAGTATTCAAATACACGAGACATTCAGATCTATGAAGCATTCAGACCTGCGAGAATTTATTGCTTTCCTCGAACAGCGGGGTGAACTTAAGCGCGTCACCGTAGAAGTCGATCCCCACCTGGAAATCACGGAGATATGTGATCGGGTACTAAAAGCCGGTGGTCCAGCGCTGCTTTTTGAAAACCCTAAAGGTTTTGATATTCCGGTGCTGGCTAATTTATTTGGCACACCAGAGCGGGTTGCACTGGGTATGGGCCAGGAAAGCACCGAGGCTTTGCGCGATGTCGGCAAGCTACTGGCGTTTCTAAAAGAACCCGACCCACCTAAAGGCATTAAAGATTTATGGGATAAGCGCGAGTCTTTTAAACCGGTGCTGAATATGCCGGTAAATGTGGTCAAGAAAGCACCTTGCCAGGCTATCGTCCTCGAAGATGATGAAGTCGATCTCGGTAAGCTACCCATTCAAACCTGCTGGCCGGATGATGCTGGGCCGCTGATTACCTGGCCTTTGGTGGTCACACGCGGCCCGCAAAAAGAGCGGCAAAATCTAGGCATTTACCGTATGCAGGTGATCGGCAAAAATCGCGTAATTATGCGCTGGCTGGCACAACGGGGTGGTGCACTGGATTTTCGCGAGTGGCAACAGGCCCATCCCGGCGAGCCATTCCCCATCGCTGTGGCTCTGGGTGCAGACCCAGCAACCATTCTCGGCGCAGTGACACCAGTGCCAGATTCCCTGTCGGAATATGCTTTTGCTGGTTTGTTACGGGGCGAAAAAACGGCTGTTACACAATGTCTGGGAAGTGACCTACAAGTACCGGCCAGTGCCGAGTTTATTCTCGAAGGTCATATCGCCCCCGACGATGAGGCCGATGAAGGGCCATTTGGCGATCACACCGGTTATTACAACGAAGTCGAGCGCTTCCCGGTGATGACTATCAAGCGTATCACTCACCGCAAAGACCCGATATATCACAGCACTTATACGGGTCGTCCTCCCGATGAACCCGCTATTCTCGGTCTTGCTCTAAACGAAGTCTTTGTACCTTTATTGCAAAAACAATTCCCCGAAATTACCGACTTTTATTTACCGCCGGAAGGCTGCTCCTATCGTTTTGCAGTAGTCACTATGAAAAAACAATACCCCGGCCACGCCAAGCGAGTAATGATGGGCGTGTGGTCATTTTTACGGCAGTTTATGTATACCAAATTTGTGGTGGTCACCGATGACGACATCGATGCTCGCAACTGGGAGGATGTGATCTGGGCCATGACCACGCGCATGGACCCAGCGCGGGATACGGTGATGATTGAAAACACCCCGATTGATTATCTCGATTTTGCCTCGCCGGTGTCGGGGCTTGGTTCTAAAATTGGCTTTGATGCCACCAACAAGTGGCCAGCAGAGACCCAGCGAGAGTGGGGCAGGCCAATCTCTATGACACCAGAAGTAAAGGCGCGGGTGGACGATATTCTTGCTGGTCTGGATTTATAGGGTAACGCACCTCGCGCAATTGGTAGCGGGCCTTATGGTAAGTAAATATAATTAAAGCCCTGGTTATTAAATTCCCTGGTTATTAGACTCCCTGGTTATTAAAGCCCCTCGCGAACCTCTACATCAAATATTTTGGGTCATTTAACAAAGCGATAGACAAAACGGTCTGTTCTTCTACGGATATTATCGTCAAAAACACTCAGTGTTCGCTTATCATCTGGGTTACGCAGCACCTCGGATTGGCCCTCAAACGTAAAACCAGCACTTTCGATATCCTGTTTGGCGAACCCCTCCTCGATTCGATGCAAATCCTGAGCGGCACTCGAAGCCGTCATACTATTTGCTGCGTGATCAATAATTGCCAGAACACCGCCAGGCTTTAAACTGTCGCGAATTTGTTTAAAGAAATTATCTCTATCCACTTGCGGCCAGTAATCTGCGGTGAAATAGATATCGTGATACGTCAATACCATCACGACCATGTCCAATGAATCGTTTTCAAGACCAAGATTATCTATCTCGCTAGTCAAGCGACTTATATTAGGCAAGCGATTGTCTTTAAAGCGGAGAGTGGCTTCCTCGCCAGTAGAACTTTCATAGGCCTTATTAGTGTGTGAAATGACATGTCCATCAGGCCCAACTGCGTAGGCAAGAATTTCAGAGTAATAACCACCGCCGGCAAACAGATCCAGCACTTTCATACCTGGTTTAACCCCAAAAAACTCAAGGATTACTGTTGGTTTGCTGGTTTTATCACGCTCGCGATCCGCGTCGCTCCGCGCTGGATTGTTAACGGCATCCTCATTGGTTTCAGCGTGAATGGGCGTATAGATGGCCAGGCTAATTATTATCAGGCTGAGCGCTGCAAATACTTTTGACATTCGATTTCTCCACAATTATTAAACATTCAGGGTTAGGCGCTAAAGTAAAACACTCAAGATCAAAGGGAGCTTACGCTTAGTATCTGTATTCTAGCGCCTCTTTTCTCGATTATCCTTCACCAACACAAACTCGCTCATGATTTAATAACCACCGCTTGGTATCTAAACCGCCAGCGAAACCTGTCAGCGAACCATTACTTCCGATAACACGGTGACAGGGTATAACAATCGGGATTTTATTTTTGTTGTTAGCCATGCCAACGGCCCGCGAAGCCTTTGGATTGCCGATAGCAACGGCGACGTCCCGGTAACTGGCCGTAGCGCCATAGCCAATCTTTTGCAGTTGCGCCCAAACACCTTTTTGAAAGTCGGTGCCGTTGAGATTTAAGGGCAGATCGAACACTTTTAAACGACCGTCAAAATAGGCACGCAGCTGGTCTATGGCCTGTTCAATAAATTCGTTGGCTTTATTGGTCGCCGATGGCAAAGCCGTGTTATTGGGAAAGCGTATCTCCAGTATGCCGTGGTCGTCGGCAATTATGCTCAGGCACCCTATGGGGCTTTCCATAACTGCAAAACACTTGCCTGTTTGTTGCTCTGTTTTGGACATGTCAATTCCCTCCAGAAATCTCGCTTAGTTCGTTATCAATGGAGTAGCAGAAAGGCTTTGCCATAACAGCAAGGTCGCGTAACTGCCCCAGGGACTAAGATCTTCGCTGTCCAGCATTGCGGGCTGTCCCGAATCCATACTGAGTTTTTTCAGCGCATTTTTTACACCGAGATCGCCGGCCAGGAAAATATCAGGATGGCCCATTCGAAACGCCGTGTATTGCACTGTCCATGGGCCGATACCGGGAATCCCAAGCCAATCTTGATAGTCCCTGTCAGCACTGACCTGCCGCTGATCGGGGTCGTTACCCTTTTGCAGTAGGTGCTGGGCAAGTAGACGCAAAGCCTGGCGCCGCTTATCGGGCATCGCCAGAAATTCAAGGCTGGAATTGGCAACTGCGGCAGGTTCGGGAAAAAGTACCGTTGGGCTGTCATCCCCTGGTTCCCCATGATTTGTATTTTTAGCCTGCCTGGAGCTAGTTAAAGGTTTACCTAGCTCGGAGACCAGTCGAGTCACCAGTTTATGGGCCGCCTTAACAGATACCTGCTGACCCAAAATCGCCCTGACGCCGGCTTCGAAGGCTGACCATAAACCAGGCAAACGTAGGCCACCGCATTTTATCTGGGCTAGTGTGGGGTTGTCGGCTAGATGGCTGCTTAGAGCGATGCTATCCGCATCGAGATCAAGCAGACTTCGAATACGCTGTATAAGTGCCAGTGTATGCTCGGCCTGGGTCAGAACAAGCTCGACTCGAAAGCCATTTTTTTCGGGGATATGGGTAGCCGTAAATGTCCCTTCACAACCTTCGCGGGAAAAACTGCGGCTATAACTGGTGTCGGTAACAACCTCTAATCCGGCAATTTGCCGCAGTCGATAAAAATCGCGAACTCCCGCCCAATCGTAGGGTGGTCGATAGCTAAGCAACACCACCAGCCCTCTACCCTGAAACTGCGTATGCGGTGGATTCTTTTGCCGTCGTTGCACCTGCTGCCGACGCAACTGGCGCGGATTAAGGTTGAGCAATTCAGTGAATACGGTATTGAAACGCCGCGTACTACCAAACCCGGCCATGGCAGCAACTTCTGTCACTGGCAGATCAGTTTGCTGTAACAACTGCTTAGCAAACAATACGCGGCGAAAGTTGGCGTATTTTAAGGGTGAAACGCCCAGGTTGTGCTGGAAAAGTCTACGCAGATAGCGATCACTGACGCCCAGGCGCGCGGCAAATTCTGGCAGGGACTGTTGCCGCCACTCGCCGTTATCGATTAAACGAAGCGCCCGCTTCAGCGTTGTTTGCGTTCCGTGCCAGGCGGGGGAACCCGGTGCAGATTCGGGCCGACATCGTAAGCAGGGCCGCAATCCGGCCTGATATGCGGCTAAGGTGCTGGGAAAATAATCGACATTTTTTTCGAGGGGTGGTGTTGCCGGACAAACCGATCGGCAGAAAATGCCGGTGGTTCTTACGCCAATGAAAAACAGGCCATCGAAGCGCGCATCCCGCGCTAGCCGGGCCTTGCGGAAGCGAGTTCTTTCTATAATGTCGTAGTGGCTGACTTTGTGGTTAAAGTCCACTTTATGGTCAAGGTTCACTTTGCGGTCAAGGCTCATAGCGACAGTTTAGTCCTGTTGCGAGCTTAAACCAGCCATATTCGGAACTGTAGTTTTTAAGGTGTAAGCTGAAAGCTTAAGGTCGCAGCGTTAACGCTTGATGATCTCAACAGGATCGCCGACTTTAATCTCACCGCCAGCAAGCACTCGGCAGCAAGCACCCCCGCGCCAGTCGGGAGCCAGTGCTTTCATCAGTCCCTTGCGAGCCTGCTCCATGCGGCTACAGGGATCGGTTTCCCGGGTAATTTCCAGGCGTAAGTCACCGATCTGAATCACATCACCGACAGAGGCGGCGCTAAAGCCGATGTCCTCCACCAGCAGGTTGGCTCTACGCGTCGTCCAGTGCAGTTCCTCGTTGATATCAGCACAGGCGCGCTGCCAGTCCTCCATGCTCATCACGGTGACCTGTCGAATTCCGGGTTTGCCGCGATAACAGCCCTCCACACCGCGTTCAGGTGTTACCTGTACGGCGCTGGTTTCCATCATTTCAGCCTTCTTTTTATTGCGGTAAGCAATGCCTTTTAACGTCGCCATAGGAGTTACACCTTGCTTGTGTCGAATTTATATCGAGTTTATCTTGAATGTTTTACGAGTAAACCCTCCGCACGTGTCTTTTTAACAAAACAAGCACTATTCTGTCATCCTGTACTACACTCCCATAAGCACTAATTTTCAAGCTGGAGTAAAAAATGAAAATAGATATTATTTCCGACGTGGCATGTCCCTGGTGTTATATCGGTAAAAAGAATCTCGAAGCGGCTATAGCGCAGCGCCCTGATATGGAATTTGAAATTCAGTGGTTTCCCTATCAGCTCCACCCCGAGGCACCCCCCGAAGGCTATGATTACCGCGCTTCAATCGAGCGGAAATATGGCAAGGAACGTATCGATATGATGTTTGAGCAAATCACCCAGGTGGCCAAAGCAGCGGGGATCGAATTTCATCTCGAAAAGATAGAACGTGGTGCTAACACATTAAAAGCTCATCGGCTGCTGGATTTAGCCTGGCAGCAGGGCGGCTCCAAAGGCCCACAAAATGATCTCAGCGAAGCATTATTAAGCGCCTATCTATGCGAGGGGAAAAATGTCGGTGATATTGAAATTCTGGCAGAGATAGCCACCAGTGTTGGCATGGATGCAGCGGAGGTAGTGAATTATTTGGCGACTGATAAAGACACTAATAAAGTCCAGGCACAAATAGACTTTGCCCGACAACAAGGTGTTAGCGGTGTGCCATCATTCAGTTTCGACGGTATGTTTGCCATTAGTGGCGGTCAGCAAGCCGATGTTTTCCTCAGTGTAATAGATCGACTGGCCAAAAAAGCTGCCAGTGAAGGCGCTTTTTGTACACCTGATACCTGCCCCTAACTTAATGGCAGACTATCAGGACCCTGTAGTCATAAATAGATCTTATGTAAACCGGCTGATGCTTTCTGGAACTGTATCATTACGCAAAACTATCACACTATATCGCAGCGGTTCGTGAGTCCCAGTTAACCACCTGAGGCTAGAGCTACTAAGTTTTTTATCCATTTTTTATCCAGAAAAAAGGTGAAAGTAATGAAATTTACCTGGTTCAATCTAATGCCGTGGCCTCATTTGCCAGCGGATTTTCGTGAGAAAAATAAGTCTGTCTGGGTCGATATCGACTCGAAGCTCTATGACCCAGTCAAGGGCCACGATGTTTATAACGACTACCTCGACATGCTCGAATATGCCGATTCTCTCGGTTACGACGGTCTGGGCATAAACGAGCATCACCAGAATGCCTACGGCATGATGCCTTCACCCAATATTATGGCGGCAGCCATTTCAAGGCGGGCGCTTAATGCCGCTGTTGTTGTACTGGGCAACTCCCTGGGTCTTTATAATCCACCGACTCGGGTCGCTGAAGAATTCGCCATGCTTGATGTCATTACGGGTGGTCGCCTGGTAGCGGGTTTCCCGGTCGGTTCATCCATGGACATCAATTATTGCTACGGTGATATTCCAGCCTTGAGTCGCGAGCGCTATCAAGAGGCCCACGACCTGATCAAAAGAGCCTGGGCTGACCCCGAACCTTTTGCCTGGAACGGTCGCTATACCAAGCTGCGCTACGTGAATACCTGGCCGAAACCGATTCAGAACCCGCCACCCATTCATGTGCCTGGCGGTGGCTCGGTCGAGACTTATGACTTCTGCCTGGACAACACCTACTCCTACTCGTATTTGAGTTTTTCAGGATATATCCGCGCCAAGGCCTTACTGCAGGGCTACTGGGACCGGCTCACTGAGCGCAATGAGCCAGACGAGTCGCCCTACCGCGCCGGTTTCGCGCAAACGATCTGTGTCGCTGCAACTGATGCCGAGGCCGAAAAGTTGTACAAAGATCATGTCAGCTATTTCTTCAACCGCTGCCTGCATGTTGCCCCGGGTTTTGCTGATGCACCGGGTTATCGCACCATCAAAACCATTAAGTCCGGCGCGTTATCCCAGTTCACCCCCGACCTGGGTGAAGCAGCGCATATGCCGTGGAAACAGCTGATTGATGAAGGCTATGTGATTGCCGGTAGTCCCGCGACAGTGCGGGAAAAAATGGAAGACCTGATCAAAGGCCTACGAGTGGGTAATATTTTCTGCCTTATCCACGTTGGTGATATGCCTATTGAGAAAACCCGTTACTCCACCAAGTTATTTGCCGAGGAGGTTATGCCCCATCTGCGCAATATGTGGCCGGAATATGAAGATGACAACCGTTTCTGGATTGATCCCATAGATAAACGCGCAACACCGGGGCCAATCTCCGAACGAAAAACCGCTGGGGAGGCCTGATTATGGAAACCACAGCCATGGACTTAAGAACGTTCAAAACCCCCAAAGCTGACATCCATCTGATCGAAGGCGGCTCCGGTCCCGACCTGCTATTTTTGCATGGTGCAGGCGGGATCACTAAAGAAGATCCTTTTCTGGCGGCGCTGGCAGAAAAATATCATGTCTACGCGCCGTTGCTTCCGGGTTATGGCGATTCGGAGGAATCAACGGAAATTCGCACCATGCTGGATTTCACTCTCCATGCTCACGATACCCTGATGGCTTTGGGCCTGGATAAGCCTATTGTCGTGGGCCATTCCATGGGCGGCATGATCGCTGCCGAGCTGGCCGCCATCGCGCCCAACGATATCGACAAACTGTGTCTGATTGCTTCTGCGGGACTATGGCTCGACGATCATCCGATTCCCGATGTCTTCGCCACTATGCCCTACGAGCTGCCGGAACTATTGTTTCACGATCCCGAAGCCGGTGGCGCCATGATGACCGCCGGGGCAGACTTTTCTGATCCTGAATTTCTGACTGCTTTTCTGATTCAAAATGCTCGGCAACTGGGTATGGCCGGGAAAATTCTCTTTCCGGTGCCTGATCGCGGCCTGAGCGAAAGGCTTTACCGCGTCAAAGCAAAAACTGTTCTGGTGTGGGGTGAATCTGATAAGTTAATTGGCATGCCCTACGGTGAGGCCTTTAACCAGGCCATTGCCGGTAGTGAGCTGGTTAAGGTACCCGAGGCTGGGCATATGATAATTATTGAGCAAACGGCCGCCGTGTTAGCAGCCATTGCTAAACTTGGTTAGCTAGCGAATTAAACGAAAAAAACGGGCCGACTTTTAAAAGTCGGCCCGTTTATCTATCTATCTCAAAACCTTCATAATTATTTGCAGCGACATCGGCTAGCCTTCGGTAAAAATTTGGCCCGCCCAGATAGACGGCAAACTGGCGATGTTTGCCGGGAATATTGGCACCGGTGTACCAGGAATCTGTATCGTCTGAAAACATAGTACGACGAGCAATGTCAGCCACCTCCTGCCCCCAGGCAGTTTCCGCAGCAACGGTCGGCTCTATGGCCCCCTGACCGTGTTCATGCAGGTGATGGATACAATCTCTAATCCAGTCGGATTGCAACTCCGCTCCCAGTGGCATATTGAATAGAACCGTTGGCGATTCTGGGCCATGGATCATAAACAGGTTGGGAAACTCAGGGATGGTCATACCAAGATAGGTGCTAAAGCGTTCGGCCCATTTTTCTTTGAGGCTGATGCCGCCCCGACCACGGGGATTCAGGCCTTCAAAGGCGCCGGTGATGGCATCGTAACCGGTGGCGAAAGTTAGCATATCAAGGGCATGCTCTTCACCACTCACTGTGCGGATGCCCGTGGGAGTAATAGTCTCAATGGCATCCTCACGCAAATCTACCAGCGTGACGTTATCGCGATTAAAGGTGGCGTAATAACCGTCGTCTAGAACCTGTCTTTTGGTGCCAAGGTAGTAATCTGGCAGGAGCTTTTCAACCACTGCGGGGTCATCGACAATGTCGCGAATCTTGCCCCGCATGAACTCCGCCAGCTCCAAATTAGTGTCTTTATTGGTGAGTATGTCCTGGTAGGTCTCAAACAACATGCTAAGGCTACCTTTGGCCCAGTGCTTTTCAAACATCGCCTGACGTTGCTCGGGCGTGTGGTCTCGCGATGAGAGCTTTGATACAGGATAAGGTGAACCCATGGGCGACTTCATCATCTGGGCACGCATTGCCGGCCAGTCTTCTCGCGCTGCTCGCACCAACTCTGGGTCAAGCGGCCCATTGCCCGCGGGAATGGTGAACTGCGGAGTACGTTGGAAAACCGTGAGATGCTCGGCCTCTTTGGCAATCAGTGGAATGGCCTGAATACCAGAAGACCCGGTACCGATTACGCCGACTCGCTTACCCG
Source organism: Gammaproteobacteria bacterium (assembly GCA_003645535.1). Lineage (GTDB taxonomy): Bacteria > Pseudomonadota > Gammaproteobacteria > Pseudomonadales > Porticoccaceae > HB2-32-21. The sequence goes on from QNFP01000037.1 coordinate 13,244, forward strand.
AAAATTCAACCTTCTCATGAGGCCAATGACCGGTGTGATAACACTCACCGGTGAAACTCTCGACACCAGGAATATTAGGCGTGTTGGCCTGCGACAGGGTGCCGAGGGCACAAATAAGAAACTGCGCGCTAATTTTCTCGCCGTCGCTGGTTTCTATCGTCCAGCGTTGAGCAGCTTCGTCATATCGGGCAGCATTTACGCGGGTTTCTAGTTGAATATCTCGACGCAAGTCAAACTTGTCAGCCACATAATTGAGGTAGGCCAGCACTGTAGGCTGATCGGGCTGAGTTTCGGGCCAGTCCCATTCCTGGATAAGTTCTTCAGAAAAGGTATAGCAATAAAAGGGGCCACCGGGAAAGTCAACCGTCGCTCCAGGGTAGCAATTCCACCACCAGGTGCCGCCGACACCCCCAGCGGCATCGTAAACTTTTACCGACAGGCCGCTTTCACGCAAACTATGTAGTGCATACATGCCGCCGAAGCCTGCGCCAATAACCACTGCATCAAGCGTATCTATGCTGGCAGACGCGACATTTTGTTTAGTTTGATCTTTAGGCATTATCCTGATTCCCCTGGACTGTATATCAACTATGTAAGTATCTGTCGGACTACGAGTTAAAGTACATTAAAATATATCATGGCGGTGCTGGACGATATCGTTACAACGTCCAGAAATGTTCGAGATTCCTTACTACGAGCCGGAATAATATGAACCGAGAGTAACCCGCAAAAATAAGCTTAATGATCACAACGTTATGGAAACGGATAAATGACACCCATAGAAAAACGGTTAAGAGATAACTTCCCGGCCATCCAGATGACCCTGGTCAGTCTGATAGTAGCACTGGTCTTCGAAACGCTTATTGGCAAGATGATTGACTTTGAAGGTGCGTGGCTATCGTCCCCTGAAGGCTTCCTGTTTTTATCACAATGCGTTTTTGTGGCGATAGTTTCACTGATGTACTGGTTTACGCTTTCGCTCCAGTCTGCCTCTATTAAGGTTGTTTTCTCACCCCGCCATGCACTTTCACCGATTTTACCGGGTGTTATCTTTTTTGCCCTGGTGTCGACCATTGGCGGTAATGGGCTGATTCTCTGGTTGTATGTGTGCAGTACTTTGTCAGCCGCCGCCTGGCTTGTGTTCGGAGAACATGAGCGATTATATATAGCTGATCCAGATGCTTCCGGCAAAGCCGGGACACATCGTGTTTCCCGCCTGTTGATGCTCTGTTGTGGAATCACCATCGCAGGTTCAGCAGTGCTTCTGCAGTACGAAGTGGTGGGCCTGCTCCCGGTAGGTGCTTTGCTCTGGCTAGCCGTTGTACTGGCCGTTATCGCACATCAATTTTGGTATGCAGAATGGAAACGCGCGGTCGATATTAACCCTGGGCCTGGTCTGGGCTCGGAATAGGACACAGGCCTGAATTACTGCAGACATAAGGTGATTGAAAAACCTTCACGACTGGCCCTAATCGCTAGAAAATCAGCATGCCAGGTCTGATATCGTAGTGGTAAAATCGTCCATTGAACCCGCATCCTGCCCGTTCGGTAGTATGTGCAACAACTATGCGCTGGGCTTACGCGCATAAATAGTTTTTACAACATCCAGAAACAGATTTTCTACTTCGATAACTTCAAAGCCAGCAAGCCGGACATTTTCCGCAGTATTTCGATTCATCTCCGGGCCGACTTTTTTGCTGAGGGGCGTCATGATGTTCATCATGATATTGAAGGGGAAAAATTTGCTGCCGGTGTGTTCAAACATTCTTATTTCGCCACCCGGCTTAAGCACACGTTTAAGAGATTCCAGGCCTTTCACCGGGTCGGGCACCGAACAAAAAGTGCAGGAGGTATAAACCTGGTCGAAACTGTTATCTTCATAGGGCAAGTCGTGGACGTCCATCTCAATTAGTTCAAGATTGCCCTGATAAGCATCAGCCCGGTCTTTGGCTTTCTCTAACATCGCTGAGCTGATATCGATGCCAGTGATATTCTGGTCGGGTGGGAAATGTTGAATGTCCAGGCCAGTGCCCACCGCAAGAAAAAGTACTTTGCCGTCCATATGAGAAAATAACGCTTTTTTAAAACCGGCCCAGCGCAGTTCCGGTCCTTTTGCCGCCATAAAATCAAAACTTTTAGCGGCTCTATCCCATTTTCTTTTAGTAAGTAGATCCACCATAATTTTTGCCTCGCAAGCGTTGACTGCTCTATTTCAAAATTAACTTAAGACGTTTTCTTGCCACTCAACACCATGCTATACACCCTGATAACCAGGTTTACCGCCACACCGAGCAAAGCAGCCTGCAAAACCAGTGCCTGATAATTGATGTCAGACACTGCCTCTACGCCAGCACCCACCATAGCCCCCAGCATGCCTGCAAACATGCCCGTCACCATGGTCGGCACCATAATTTCCATGGCCCCAAAGAAATAAATCAAGCCTGCCACCACAGCGATAAGCAATGCCAGGATCATGCCCAGTAACATACTTGCAATCATCATCACCGGCATCGGCCAGGCGGCTGAAAAACAAAGCGAGCAAGCAACGGCTACCAGCACTGCCACCAACATGCAGGCAAAAAGATCGCCGATCAAAAAATATAGTCTGGTTTCCATAGTTCTCTCTTTATTCTGCTGCCGTTACCCCAGCGGGGGTTAATATACGTTTTTCACCCGAGCTATTTTGTATTTAAGAGCGGGCCGCCATTGCTGTCTTTGCTAGACCAGAAGTTAATATTAAACTGGGCATCATCGCTTAGCTCTACCCTGTGCCAAATTTGCGGTGGTGAGGTCGCAAACTCACCGGCATTGATAGTTATCACCACCTCTGGCTCCATGGTTTCCTTATCGGGAAACCCATAATAAGTGACACTACCCTGCATCACACATATCTGGCCAAAGACGCCGGCAGCAGTGTTGTGATGCGTAAGTAGGGCCGCCGGGACATTGTCCTTAGTGAAAAACGGCGTTGATCGCTGAATTGTCCAGTCCGGGGGTATTCGTTGGTGCATATTTATTTCCCGTGGAGTCTAATTGTGGTTCAACATGTTCACTATAACGGTGCCTTAGCTAACATGGAGTTTTTACTTTGACTAATCGCCTTGCTGGGCTATTTCCTGTTCCTTTAACAAGCTGTCAATGGTTTCCACAAACCTCGAAGACACTCCGACTGTTATATCGTGCACTCGATGCCATTCAGCTATTACTCGTGGGTTGGCTTTAAAAACGGCAAGCAGGTTCTTTACATCGGCCGATACAGTGTGAAATGAGGCCGACTCAACGGAACTTTCAAACGATGCGCTCGCCGAATAAATTAATTCTTCAAACACGGCCGAATAAATCACCTGTTCCTCGTCAGTCAAACTCTCATCCTCCCTCGCCTTGACAATTATTTTGGCGATATCGGGCTTACTCATAAGCATTCGCCACCGGGAGTAACCTTCAACTACAGCGGCACCGGCTTGTACGCCCGCGTATTTAGCGGTTTCTTCGGCAGCTCTTTGCGTCACCTCCGCGGCTTTTCGAGTCAGTCGGGTCTGTATGGCGAGATAAACTAGCGTCACCATCACGGCGATTGCGCCAACAAATTCGCCGAGTGACCCCAGTTCCTGAATATTCATTGTGTATTTTCGATCCCGCTATTTTTGGGCCGCATCTTTCATCCGCTGTAATTCTTCCCAGCCTAAATAGCTAGTCAGACCATCGTCGTTATAAAACACAATATGGCCGTCACTAATAAAGAGATATTCCGTGTCTTCCAGGGCAGTAGTTGCGTCGTGAAGTACGCCATTGGGCTCGTAATCATAATCACCCGCTTCCAGGGTGCCGCCCCTCACCTGTAGTTTGCCTTTTAATATATAGGTGTGGGCAGCGGCGAGATGTTTGTGACGTGGTGCTACATAGCCCTTTTTCCAGCGAAATAGCGCGGCCCACCGGCCCGACTCTGGGCCGGTCCAGAGTAGTTTGATCCAGGCTACGCCGGGTTCAGATTCAACCCAGGGGTCATCAGCACGAACAATAATGTCAGCCAATTGATCATTGATGGGGGTGATGTCCTGTAATGCCATGAGTTTTCTCCGGTAGTTAATTGAAGAGTTGATTCAAGGATTAGCCAAATAAAAGCTTCCAGCAAGCCTTCTTTGACTATTTAATTTCGAATTCGCGCTTTTCGACGCTGTCGACAAACTTACGGAAGTCTTCCGTATAAAAATCACGCCTCAACGCCCATGCGCGCGTAAAAGATGCAGCCGAGTGATAGGCTGCATACTGCCTTACAATCGAATGCCACAGGCGTTCGTCAAAACGGCCGGCGGCGTGTTGGTAATAAGCCTCCTCCCAAAGCCGCAACATTCTCTGGCACGCACAAATAATCTGCACACGCTCTGCCTCCAATAACGCATCAAAATCTTCATTTGCGCGCACAAAAACTTTGGCAAAATCAGGCTCAAGAAAAGGCAATAGAATATCGCGAAATCCTTCTGCTATTTCATGCATAGCAGCCGCGCGGGCCTCTCTATTTTGGTTGCGTATCTGGACGCCAAGATAAACGAGCGACAGGACAACGGCACCAGCGCCAAATATTTCACCCACTGCTCCAATTGCTTCCCAGTTCATTCCTTACCCCTTGTGTCATTGGCCTATCGGTCGCTCTGCATAAAGCGCCATGTTTGAA
>QNFP01000038.1 GCA_003645535.1 Gammaproteobacteria bacterium
ATCGGTTTTTGTTGCTGCTAATGTTGACGTTATGAGTTCGTCAATATTGTCAATCACCTGCGCCGATGCCCTGCCACTTGCGACGATGTCAGACAGCGACCAGTCCAGTTCCGACGGCTGAAACCACAACACCTGATCAGCATCGTCTGTCGCCGTAGCAAGATTCTGCTTATGGATACCCAGCTTCATGGTATTGGAACGCGGTTCGATCACCGCGATAATTTTTTCTGTGCCGACTTTTTTTCGCAAGCCCTGAAGGGTAGTGGCAATGGCGGTAGGATGATGAGCAAAATCATCATAAACCCGAACACCACCAACCTCGCCCAGACACTCCATGCGCCTCTTCACCCCGGCAAACTCACTCAAGGCTCGACATGCGATGTCCGTGGCCACTCCCACATGCCGCGCTGCAGCCACCGCCACCAATGCATTAGCAACACTGTGGTCACCGGATTGATCCCACGCAACCTCGCCGGCCTTTTCACCATCTAGCAACACGTCAAACTGGCTACCATCTTTCACCTGCAAATTAGCTAACCACTGTCCGTCCTTGCCTGTAGTGGCTAAAGGCGTCCAGCAACCCTGGTCGATAACTGCGGCTAAATTATTGTCGGCGCGAGGGTAAATAATCAGTCCTTCTGCGGGCACTGTCCTCACTAAATGATGAAACTGCGTCTGAATAGCAGCCAGGTCGGCAAAGATATCGGCATGATCAAATTCCAGATTATTGAGCACCAGTGTGCGGGGGCGATAGTGGACAAACTTCGAGCGCTTGTCGAAAAAAGCTGTATCGTATTCATCCGCCTCAACAACAAAAAAAGGCGTTTCGCCCATGCGCGCAGACACGCCAAAGTTCTTTGGTACGCCACCGATCAAAAAACCCGGCGCCATATCCGCATACTCAAGTATCCAGGCGAGCATACTGGCGGTAGTGGTTTTACCATGGGTGCCCGCCACAGCCAGCACCCATTTATCATTCAGAAATTGTTCGCCCAGCCATTGTGGGCCAGAGGTGTAGGGCAGGCCTTTATTGAGCATATATTCAACGCAGGGATTACCTCGTGACAGGGCATTGCCGACCACGACAAGATCTGGTGCTGGATCGAGTTGCACGGGATCATAACCCTCGATCAATTCAATGCCGGCCTGTTCTAGCTGAGTACTCATCGGTGGGTAAACGTTGGTGTCGCAACCGGAAACCCGATGGCCGCTAGCTTTGGCCAACTGCGCCAGGCTGCCCATAAAGGTTCCGCAAATGCCCAGAATATGTATATGCATGTATCAATTATTCCCTGTTAGCCAACGCTTATTTGTACGGTTTATCACTTACCAAATTATCCCACTGGTATTCCCCGTCTGTCATGCATTTAAGCAGTGTTTAACGTATCATGCGCGACCGTAGGCAAGCACTGCAAATTGACTGTCACAACGCGGAGAATTTATGACCAGAAGGAATGCATTTTACGCCCAGTCTGGAGGAGTCACTGCCGTTATTAACGCCAGCGCCTGCGGAGTCATCGAAGCCGCTCGTAGTTCTCGTAGTTCGCATAACAAAGCTGCTCAACATCAAATCGGTAAAGTTTACGCTGGCAAGAACGGTATTATAGGTGCCTTGCGCGAAGAGCTGATTGATACCAGTAAAGAAACAGCAAAGACTATCGCTGCGCTCAAGCACACGCCTTCCGGTGCCTTTGGCTCCTGCCGCCACAAACTGAAGAGCTTCGCCGACAATCCGGCCGAATACGAACGGCTGATCGAAGTATTCAAAGCACATAATATTGGTTATTTTTTTTATAACGGCGGTGGCGACTCCGCAGACACCTGCCTGAAAGTTTCCCAGGTATCGGAAAAATTAGGCTATCCGATTCAGGCCATCCACATCCCCAAAACTGTCGATAATGACCTGCCCTTTACCGATAACTGTCCAGGCTTCGGCTCGGTGGCAAAATACGTCGCCGTATCCACCAAAGAAGCAAGCCTCGATGTCGCCTCAATGTGCGACACATCGACCAAAGTATTTATTCTCGAAGTCATGGGTCGTCATGCTGGCTGGATCGCCGCTGCTGGTGGCCTCGCCGCAGATCAGGCAGGAGATCCACCGCATATAATCCTGTTTCCGGAAATCGCCTTTAATCGTGAGAAATTTCTCAGGAAAGTTGATCGGACAGTAAAGAAAAACGGCTACTGCGTGGTTGTCGCATCGGAAGGTGCGCAATATAAAGACGGTACGTTTATCGCCGATGCCGGCACTACCGATGCATTTGGTCATAAGCAGCTCGGCGGTGTTGCACCCACGTTGGCACAAATGGTAAAGAGCGAACTGGGTTACAAATACCACTGGGCACTGGCCGATTATCTGCAGCGTTCTGCTCGCCACATTGCCTCCGCCACCGATGTTGCCCAGGCTTACGCTGTGGGCAAAGCAGCTGTGGAATATGCACTGGCTGGCAAAAATGCAGTAATGGTCAGCATAGAACGGAAAAAAGCAAAGAAATATGCCTGGAAAATTGGCGAGACACCTTTAGTTAATGTAGCCAACGTCGAGAAAATGATGCCGCGCAATTTCATCACCCGTGACGGTTTTGGCATTACTGAGCTGGCGTGGGAATATCTGGCTCCGCTTATTCAGGGCGAAGACTATCCTCCCTACAAAAACGGTATTCCTCAATACGCGCAATTAAAAAATATACTTGTTGAACGCAAGCTGAAAACTCGTTTTAAAGTGTAATCCGGTACCAGTGAGCTCTGCGTGCTCGTCACTGTAGCTCAACAGCCGGCCAGTAAAGCTATACTTCCAGCAAAAAAGTCACGGGGCCATCATTGCACAATGACACCTGCATATCGGCAGCAAAAATACCGGTAGCGACGTCATCATGAACGGCCTGCAATTTTGCTACAAAGCTCTCATAAACCCTTGCAGCCTGATCAGGCTTAGCCGCTGACGAAAACCCGGGGCGCAGACCTTTGCCGGTATCGGCTACCAGCGTAAATTGCGATACCACCAGCACGCCACCGGCAATATCCTTAACGCTCAAATTCATCCGGCCACCTTCATCGGGGAAAATCCGGTAGTTCAACACCTTATCCATCAACTTGCTGGACTGGGCGTCGCCATCACTCGCCTCGATACCCAATAACAGCAGGATACCTCGGTCAATTGCGCCAACTACTTCACCATTTACCTCAACAGCTGCACGGCTTACCCGTTGAATTAATCCGCGCACAAGGTGTACCGGGTATTAACGCCAGGGATAAGGAGGTGCCTACGCATTAAGTAGTATCCGATTGACGGGTTTTAATAATGGCTGCCATTTCGTCCGTGGCCTTAACCAAAGCATCGACTGTGCCCGGCTCACTGGATGCGTGACCGGCATCACGAATGATTTCAAGCTTCAATTGCGGCCAGGCCGCCTGTAAATCGAAGGCTTGCTTGACAGGGCAGACAACGTCATATCGACCATGTACTGCGATAGCAGGAATATCACCAAGGGCGTCAATATCGTCAAGAATTTGATTATCGGCGACAAAACAATTATTCATAAAGTAATGCGCTTCGATACGCGCCATAGCCAGAGCAACGTGAGAGCTTGCCAGGTGTGCCACGACATGACTATTGGGATGCAAGGTAGCGCAGCGTGCTTCCCATGTTGACCATGCCTTCGCCGCCCGCACCTGATCTAGTTCGTCATCGCTGGTCAGGTGCCTGTAATAGGCTGCCAGCATATTGTCTCTGTCCGCCAGCTCGATAAGGGCAACAAAGTCCGCCCAGTAATCAGGGAAAATAGCACTGGCTCCATATTGGTAAAACCAGTCGATATCTTCGCGACGACACAGAAAGATTCCTCGCAACACCATGCCCGTGACTCGGTGTGGATGACTTTGGGCGTACAACAGGCTCAAGGTCGAACCCCAGGAGCCGCCAAACAACATCCATTGTTCCACCTTCAGTTTTTCACGAATCAACTCCATATCCGCAATCAAATCTGCGGTGGTATTTTGGTCAAGACTGGCGTGGGGGGTGGAGCGACCGCTACCACGCTGGTCAACCACTATAATGCGATAAATATCCGGGTTAAAAAAACAGCGATCACTCGGCGAGCAGCCAGCACCCGGTCCACCGTGGACAAACAAAACGGGCAGGCCATCACGATTACCGCATTCCTCCACATAAAGCGTGTGATACTCAGAAACCGGGATTTGATGAGTCTCATAAGGTGTTATTGCGGGGTAGTGTGTACGCATAAGCTTTACTCCAAACTGATCAGTTCCGTGTATGCTTGTTGGCGGTTTTTAGCGCCGGTCACACAAAACATAAGGCAGAGGACAGCAAATGGCAATGTCCGAGATCACTTCTTCCACCAAACAACGCTGCAGCTGGCCGTCCAGCGACCCTCTCTATGAAAAATATCACGATGAAGAGTGGGGAGTGCCGTGTTACGACGACCACAAACTGTTTGAATTCCTGGTGCTTGAAAGTGCTCAGGCCGGGCTGTCATGGATCACCATTCTGCGCAAAAGAGAAAATTACCGCAAAGCCTTTGCAGACTTTAACGCCGAAAAAGTCGCGCGCTTTAACAAACGCAGCATCGACAGACTTTTAGGTGATGCAGGAATTGTTCGCAACCGGCTCAAAATTGAAGCCGCCATCAGCAATGCCAAACTGTTTCTTGAGCTACAGGATAGCTACGGTAGCTTCTCCGATTACCTCTGGGGCTTTATCGAAGGCAAAAAACCCATTCAAAATCGTTGGAAGACACTATCAGAATCACCTGCCACCACAGCGCTATCGGATACCATCAGCAAAGATATGAAAAAGCGTGGCTTTCGCTTTTTCGGCTCCACGATTTGTTATGCTCATATGCAGGCCATGGGCATGGTCAATGACCATATGGTGGACTGTTTTCGACATCGTGAATGTGCTGCGGTTTAATATTTGATTGTATAAAGTTGTCCAGGGAGATACTAAACATGAAATCTGTTAATAATTGGCTACTGCGAACATTAAGCATTATATTTTTATTGATAATGGGAGCGCCCTCTTTTGCTTATGGAGAGGAGTCAGTTCACCAGAATACGCTCGGCCATAAAGCAATAAATACCGAATTGAAGACTGATAGTGTTCGCATAGAATCTCTGTCACCAGGATTACGCGGGCTACTCAGCAAAGAAATGCTGGCTATCCAGCAGGGCATGATGTCGATAACCCCCGCTTACGCTGCCGGCAACTGGAACGAAATAGCAAACATCGCTAAAAAAATAACAGACAGCTACATTTTGAAACAAAGCCTGACACAGGAGCAGCGACACGAACTGCATACATCACTTCCCGATGGCTTTATTAAGCAGGATCACCACTTCCACTATTTGTCAGGCATGCTTGAACACGCGGCCAGTATGAAAAAAGCAGAATTAGTCGGTTTTTATTTTTCAAAAATGGGCGAGTCCTGTGTCAGCTGCCACAGCCAGTATGCTATCCATAAATTCCCCGCGCTTGTTGCCAACAACAAGACTACTGAGCATGGCCATTAAACATGCCCATTAAAAATGTGGAGCAAGCGTTTTGAAGTGGAATGCATGCTCAATCAACAGCAAATAATTGAATCGGTTCGGCAGTGGGTAGAAACCGTAGTGATCGGTCTCAACCTGTGCCCCTTCGCCAGGGAAGAATTAATCAATAATCGAATACGCTTTGCCGTCTCAGACGCGATCACGGAAGAACAACTACTGGCCACTCTACATACTGAACTGGCCTTGCTAGATAGCAACAAAGCCATAGAAACCACCCTGCTAATTCATCCCAATGTGCTCGCAGATTTCGACGACTACAACCAGTTCCTGAGTTATGCAGACAATCTCCTGGCGCAGATGTCCTTTGCAGGCATCTACCAGATCGCCAGCTTTCATCCAGATTACCAGTTTGCTGGCACCAACCCCGGTGATGCTGAGAACTATACCAACAGATCCCCCTACCCCATATTGCACCTGCTTCGAGAAGCAAGCCTTGAGCGAGCCATCGCCGGTTATGCTGATGCGGACAAGATTCCAGAGCGCAATATAGCGCTGATGGAAACTATGGGGGCGGAAAAATTGAAGGCTTTGTTGCAAGGTTGTTTTGACGATGCTGATAAATAAAATAGCTTCAATAACTTGCCTTCAAAAAAGCAGATCAAAACATCTGGTAAATTTGGACTATCATCAATACCAAACTCACTTGCTTCGTCAGGGAACCTGATCAAGTCATGAACTCGCATTTTGCACCCAGAATATCCAGCTTCTTCGTCGCCTTAATAGCGCCTACTGTTGGTGTAAATTTTCGCAATAGCTTGCTATTACGTGCAATTTTCGCCTCGCCTAAAAGCGCCTACTGTTGGTGAATCTGAACATTCTGAATTACAACCTGCTTCGTCCAGACTTAATCAGAGGTTCCTTAGCTATTCCATTAACAACTCATAAAATAGGGATAATCCTATGTCAAAAAGTACCGATACCCTCGTCCATGAAATGCTCGACAGAGAAGCCATCCGTGATCTGCCCATACTGTATTGCCACTATGTGTGGAAAAATGATGTCAAAGCCATGGTTGATCTATTTACTGAAGACGGCTCTATTGCCATCGATGACAACACCATCCCGGCCACCAAAGGCAAAGCCAACCTGATTAAAATGTATGAGCAGGCGCTGGGCGACCTGGCGCCCCGGCCCTTTATTCATAATCATGTGGTCAACCTGCAGGGGCCAGATAAAGCTTCAGGCACCGCCTATGTGGAAATTCGCGGCATTAGCGATGGTAAAAGTATTATTGGTGCCGGTTACTACGATGACGAATACCGTAAAGTAGGCGATGCCTGGAAGTTCCTGTCACGGGATGTGAAGATGTACTACATGGTACCTCTGGAAAAAGGCTGGGCTGAAAAGGTCCTCAAAGGTAAGTAACAGTAACACTGAGCCTGGAACACAGGGTCCAGAACACAGTACCTGGAACACAGAGCCCAGCTCTCATAATCCAGATCAGAATCCTGGAACGGGATTAATTACCCCAATCCAGGGTTCTTTAAGGTGCCCGAAAAGAAGACTACCGACAGGTGCTACTGAAATTGGGCTGCATTTAGATTGATCACTGTAGTCTACTGCACAAGAGCTTGTCAGGAGCTTCGCCATACTGCTATCTGATTTTCGTAATGAGCAAGGGTCGTTCAAGTTCATTGCTTTTGCAGGGCAAATACGAGAAAATTGCAAGGATCAGCTAACTAAAAGCTGGTATAACATCTACGATCAAGCGCAAAGTACCCTATATTTTCGCAGATCGACTTTCTTACCTAAGAGAAAAGCAGAAAATGAAGACTAAGTTAATCCGAAGTTTGTATGTGATAACGCTGGCAATGTTTATCAATCAATATTCTATGGCTAGTGATGTCGAAGTCAGTGGGGGTGCGAAGCTGCCGTTGACGCTAGGTCTCGGTGTCGCATACAGGGACAAACCTTACGCTGGATTTGGTGATAGCAAGAAAACCCAGGCCGTGCCGATTGTGATGTACGAAGGCGAACACTTCTTTGCCCGCGGCAATCAAATTGGCTGGGACTTCCTCAACAGCGAAGCGTGGGAACTGGCTGTGATCGGCGAGTATCAAGGTGGTCAAAGTTACAACAACAGTGATAGCAAAAAGCTGACAGCCATGAATGACAGGGATCCTTCATTCATGGCTGGTGGACACGTTCGCTGGCGACCAGAGAAGTTCGGCATAAAACTGACAGCGCTCACCGATGTAAGTGACGAAAGTGACGGCTCACAGATACGTGGTGAGCTCTTTTATGTCCACCGAGCAGGTGACCTGGCAATTAGAACTTTTGCTCAAGTGGCATGGCAGGATAGCGATCTCAATGATTACTACTATGGCGTAAGGAGGAGAGAGGCAACCGCCACGCGCGCGGCTTATCAAGCGGACGACGACTACAACTACGTTTTTGGTCTCTCAGGAGTCTACCAGAGAAAGGATTCACCCTGGATGTTTATCGGTAGCTTGCGGTATACCGTGTTCGGTGACGAAATAGATGACAGCTCAATCACTGATGACGATGAGATGCTGACAGGCTTGATAGGAATCGCTTATACGTTCTGGTAATAGCGTAGTAGGCCATGTTGCATCGTTACAACATGGCCCAGCTATTATTCGTTAGTGAATTATTAGTCCGTGCATTAAAAAACCCGCATCTTGTGATGCGGGTTTTTTTGTCCCGCTACTACAGCGAGACCTGGTAGTCCGAACGGGACTTGCTTGCTGGAACTATGCCTGACTTAGAGCTCCGGCACGCCCTGCTCTTTTCCGTTCATTTTCGGTCAGCAATTTTTTGCGCAGACGAATATGAGCCGGTGTGATCTCAACCAGTTCGTCATCTTCAATAAATTCCAGCGCCTGTTCCAACGTATGACGAACAGGAGGCACCAGGGTCAGTGCTTCATCTGTGCCGGAGGCGCGAACATTGGTGAGTTGTTTACCTTTGGTGGGGTTGACGGCCAGATCGTTACTACGCGAGTGAATACCAATAACCTGGCCTTCGTAGACATCTTCACCATGCTTGAGGAACAAACGACCACGTTCCTGCAAATTAAACAGCGAGAAACCCAGGGTTTTACCTTTAACCATGGACACCAACACGCCATTTTTTCGGGAGATCAGCTCACCGGATTTGACTGGCCCGTAATGATCAAAAATACTGGTCATGATTCCGGAGCCGGAGGTAAGAGTAAGAAAATGGCCTCGAAAACCGATCAGGCCCCGTGAGGGAATCAGGAATTCGAGCTTCACCCTGCCTTTACCGTCTGGCTCCATATTTTTTAGCTCGCCCTTGCGCACCCCCAGTTCTTCCATCACCGCTCCCTGGTGCTGGTCTTCAATATCGATAACTACCTGTTCAAAAGGCTCATGAATCTCGCCATCCACTTCTTTCTGGATCACTTCGGGGCGAGACACCGCCAGCTCATAACCTTCTCGACGCATGGTTTCAATCAATACGGAAAGATGTAACTCGCCACGACCAGAAACACGAAACTTGTCGGGGCTGTCGGTCGGCTCGACACGCAGTGCAACATTGTGAATAAGCTCCCGTTCCAGACGCTCTTTGATATTGCGCGATGTGACGTATTTACCGTCCAGGCCAGAAAATGGCGAGTCGTTGACCATAAACATCATGCTGACTGTTGGTTCATCAACTGATAACTGCGGTAGTGCTTCAATATGTTCGGGATCACATAGCGTATCCGAAATACTCAGCTCATCTATACCGGTGACAGTAACAATATCTCCCGCCTCGGCCAGGTCTGTCTCTATACGCTGGAGGCCAAGATAACCTTTAACACTAAGCACTCTGCCTTTGCGGGTATTTTGTTCATGGTCGACAATAACCACCTGCTGATTAGGTCTAAGACTACCCCGGGTGATACGTCCAACACCAATAACGCCAACGTAGCTGTCGTAATCAAGGGCGGAAATCTGCATTTGCAATGGGCCTTCACGATCAACATCGGGAGCCGCCACTTGATCAACGACCATCTTAAACAGGGGGGTCATATCGTCAGCCAGCTCATCAGGCTCGGGGCCAGCCACACCATTGAGCGCCGATGCGTAAATAACTGGGAAGTCTAGCTGCTCATCGGTCGCGCCCAGGCGATCAAACAAGTCAAACACCTGATCGACAACCCAATGGGGGCGTGCGCCGGGGCGATCGACTTTATTAACAACAAGAATCGGACTCAGGCCTTGCTCAAAGGCCTTGGAGGTAACAAAACGAGTCTGCGGCATGGGGCCATCCACCGCATCTACCAACAACAGCACTGAATCAACCATTGATAACACGCGCTCTACTTCACCGCCAAAATCAGCATGGCCTGGCGTGTCAACAATATTGATGTGGTAGCCATTCCATTCAATAGCCGTATTTTTGGCGAGAATGGTAATACCTCGCTCCCGCTCCTGATCGTTTGAATCCATAATGCGTTCAGCATCAAGATCCTTACGATCGAGCATACCTGATTGTTTCAGAAGTTTATCAACCAGCGTTGTCTTGCCATGATCAACGTGGGCAATGATCGCAATGTTGCGAAGTTTTTGAATATCAGACATGGGCGATAGCTACAGCAGATTTTGGGGCGCATACTATAGTGGTTCGGCAGCGAAAAGTCACTGATGAAAACCTCTGCGGGAACCACCCGGACCGATCATGAACAAACAGCCTTGAGCGAACGAACCCGAACGAAGCGTATTTAAACTCGGGGCAAATACAGCCCCAGATTTTCAAAACCCTGCTCGTGGAGTAATTCTGCATGCAATTTACTCATCACACCGTGATCGCAATACAGCAGATAGTGCTTATCCTGATCCAGGGTTTTAAAGTTTTTTTGCAGGGAGAAAAAAGGCGCCGTAGCGACTTCAGCGGCACCGACTTTTAGTGGCTTACGCATCACTTCATCGGGGTGGCGAATATCGAGTATAGTCATAGCCGGTTGTGGAGAAGAAAAAGTCTCCACGGTAGGCAGCTCAACAAGATCAGCCATCATCTCGTCGATGTTTTCTTCACGACGGTTTTCGATAGCTTTTTCTAGCACGGCAAAATCAAAGTTTTCTTCTTCTCGCTTGATACGCTCTGGTTTAGCCCGTGTCGTTGGTTTAACCGAGATAACACCGCAGTACTCGGGCATATTCGCGGCAAAGTCTTCCGTACCTATATTTCGCGCAATATTAATAATGTCATTTTTATCCATAGTGATTAGCGGTCGGATGGTCAGCATATCGGTCACGGAATCGATGACCGCCAGATTGGGTAGTGTCTGGCTGGATACCTGGGCGACACATTCGCCAGTCACCAGGGCATTAACGTTCCAGGCATTGGCCACCTCAGTAGCGGCGCGATACATCATCCGCTTAAGCACGACACCCATTTGTGAGTTATCTACCTTAGTGAGTATTTCGGTAACCACATCTTCAAAGGGCACAGTAATAAATTTTACTCTGTGGGAAGAGCCGTATTTATCCCACAGATACCAGGCTACTTCTTTAACACCGAGTTCATGGGCGCGGCCCCCGAGATTAAAAAAACAAAAGTGAGTACGCAGACCGCGCTTCATGGTCAGATAGCTGGCAACCGTGGAATCGAAACCACCAGAAATCAACGACATTACGGCTTCCTGAGTGCCCAACGGAAAACCACCGAGTCCCTGCGTGGTTTGTTCGAGTATATAAAGCTGATCGCCACGTATTTCCAGGCGTATTTTTATATTTGGGTCATTGAGCCTTACGGTGGCTGATTCTGCCCGCTGTAACAGTCGGCCCCCAATCTCGCGCTCTGCATCTACCGATTTGAAGTCATGCTTGCCAGTGCGCTTGACCCGCACACAAAAAGTTTTATGACTGAGGCTCTGCCCATAGTCCGCCCACAGCAGGTCGGCAATCTGATCGAAATCTCCCAGTGGATGCTGAGTCACCTCTGAAAAGTTGGCGATGCCCGGTGTTGTCGCCAATATACGTTTGACCGCCTCAGCGCACTCCTGGTCGCCACTGGGAATTAACACCTCAACTTTATCCCACTCGTTACGCACCTCAGCGCTATGACCACGACCTTTAATCACGCGTCGCAAATTAGCGCGCAACTGTTTGATAAAGCGCTTTCGCACTGGCGGGCTTTTGATGATTATTTCTGGGAACAGCTTGACGACAAAGTGCATGATTAACTGAGTGAACTCATCGGGTAAAGAACGGGATTATAAAGCAAGGGCGCGTGTGTAACGGGCTGCAAATACATTCGTTGTAAATGCGTTCGTTGTAAATACATTCGTTGCAAATACATCGGTACTGACGATTACATAAAGTTGGCGTAGAATGGCCGGCCGGGGCGCCACTGGCAGTGGCGCGCACGCACTAGCATGGCGCATATATTCGTGGCGCGCACCATACTGGCTCACACTGCCTGGGTGAGCACGAAGATTGAGCGTGAAAGGAAACCGGCCATACGCCATCTTTTCGTATTAGCGACCTCATGGCACAAGTTTTGCTTTTTCAGGAGTACCAACTCGTTAAGAAAGCATTTTGAGACAAAATTAGCATTACGGCTTTTTGAGTCCAATTTAACCCCACCACCTGGATGGGCGGTGAAAGACAACAAATCTGATTTAACCCAATCTGGAGGAAATATGCCTGAACAAACAGTAAATCTCATCAAAGAAAGCGAAGCCAATTGGGTCGATTTACGCTTCACCGATACCAAAGGCAAAGAACAGCACGTCTCCATCCCTTCGAAAGAGATTGACGAAGGCTTTTTTGAGGATGGCAAGATGTTTGACGGCTCCTCCATCGAGGGCTGGAAGGGTATCAATGAATCAGACATGATCCTGATGCCTGATGACAGCACCTCAGTGCTCGACCCGTTTACCGACGAACCCACAGTCATCCTCCGTTGTGGCATTGTTGAGCCTACGACTATGCAGGGCTATAACCGCGACCCGCGCTCCATTGGCGAACGCGCCCAGGCCTATATGAAGTCCACCGGCATTGCTGACAGCGTTCTATTTGGTCCAGAGCCAGAGTTTTTCGTCTTTGATGACGTCAAGTGGGGCGCGAATATGAGCGGGGCATTCTATAAAGTAGCCTCCGAAGAAGCGTCCTGGGCAACAGAACACGACTTTCCTGATGGCAATATGGGTCATAGACCCGGCGTTAAAGGTGGTTACTTTCCAGTGCCCCCCGTCGATTCCCTGCACGACCTGCGTGCCGCCATGTGTGCTGCCATGACGCAAATGGGACTGGATGTTGAGGTGCATCACCATGAAGTCGGCACCGCTGGTCAGTGTGAGATCGGCGTCGGCCCCAACTCCCTGACCCTGAAAGCAGACGAAATCCAGATCTTTAAATATTGCGTGCACAACGTCGCACACGCCTACGGCAAAACAGCAACCTTTATGCCTAAGCCCCTGGTCGGTGATAACGGTTCTGGAATGCATTGCCACCAGTCCCTGTCGAAAGACGGCCAGAATGTTTTCAGTGGTGACGTTTATGCCGGTATGTCTGAAACCGCCCTGTTCTATATTGGCGGTATAATCAAGCACAGCCGTGCTATTAACGCCTTTGCCAACGCGTCTACCAACTCCTACAAACGCCTGGTACCTGGCTTTGAGGCCCCGGTCATGCTGGCTTATTCAGCACGTAACCGCTCGGCTTCTATCCGTATCCCCTTTGTACCCAACCCGAAAGCACGTCGTATCGAAGTACGATACCCGGATCCCACCGCCAATCCTTATCTGGCATTCACGTCCATGCTAATGGCTGGCCTTGACGGCATTCAGAACAAGATCCACCCTGGCGATGCTGCCGACAAGGATTTGTATGACCTGCCCCCAGAAGAAGGCAAGGCCATTCCTACGGTTGCTTCGTCGCTGGAGCAGGCGCTTGAAGCCCTCGATAATGACCGTGAATTCCTCACCGCCGGTGGAGTTATGGATAATGATGTTATCGATGCCTACATCGAGCTGAAACTGAAAGAAGTTGAAACGCTCAATATGACAACTCATCCCGTTGAGTTTGATATGTATTACAGCGTCTAACCAACTCGCTCACAAAGCGCCACAAAAGCCTGCCATTGACAAAATGGCGGGCTTTTTCTTTTGCCTGAGGAAAGGTACCCTTGTGGTATCCATACAGGAAAGGATAAGCAATGAATATCACCCGACATATTGCCGCAATTTTGCTAATCATCGCCGTGCCGACAATTGTTACCTCTACAGCTAGCGCTGATTCTGTTTACCGGGAGGTTGACGAAAAAGGTCGCGTCACTTTCACAGATAAACCTTCAGTAACCCAGCCATCGGAAAAAATAAAGCTAAGCCCCATCAACACGCAGCCTGCGGTGGCCATCCCGTTACCAGATCAGCCTGAAGAAGAGGGCCAGCCCGAAGGCGACGAGACTGATGTGCCTTACTCAGTTTATCGCATAACCCAACCCACCCAGGAAGTGACGATTCCTACCGGCCAAATGGATGTTGTCGTGCAACTGGAGCTCAAACCATCGTTACAGTCGGGTCATTTAGTCACCTATTATCACAATGGCGTTGCCCTGGGGGACCCAGTAGCGACGATCTGGGTTACTTTGACTGAGTTGATCCGCGGCCAACATGATATTCGCGCCGAAGTAGTGGATGCCAGCGGCAATATAAAGGCAAAAACAAAAACCATTGTATTTTATGTGCAGCGCTATAGACCACGGCTGAACAGGCCAGCAAGACCGACACCACGTTAACTCAAGCTCCACCACATCTGGCGCACTATATCGGTGCGTCAGGTTTGGCAATGAATTATAATAGTGTTCATTGTTGGTGCCAGTCGATAGATATCAGCTCAGCATTCAGGCATTTAATCTGGCGCGTTAATTGCATAACTGGTGGTGACTGCTTAACTGCCGGCCTCCCTGGCCATATTGATGAAAGACGAAACAACCAACCAGTTGGTACTCGATAACCTCAACACTGTAGTTTTGTTATTGAGCACCGATCTACACATAATCTACCTGAATCCGGCAGCAGAAAATCTGTTGGCCGTCAGTGCTCAGCGCCTGCTAGGTCGTAATGCCGCAGACCTGTTTGCTGATTCTGAATCCAGGCAGAAGGTGTTTGAAGAAGCTCTCCAGAATGACCATTCATTTACTGAACGCAAGGCAAAATTATTGCTTCCCGACCTCACTGAAATCACTGTCGATTATTCTGCAACCCCACTTAATATAAACGCCGAAGCGGGGTTATTGTTAGAGCTACAACCCATGGATAGAACCTTGCGCATCGACCGGGAAGAAGCGTTGATTTCTGCCAATGACATCTCCCGCAACCTGGTGCGCGGTCTCGCCCATGAAATCAAAAATCCTCTTGGCGGTATTCGCGGTGCCTCGCAATTGCTTGCCCAGGAGCTAAATCGCAGTGAACTAGTTGAATATACCGACGTCATCATAGCTGAGACCGAACGCCTGCGAGAATTGGTCGATCGTCTATTGGGGCCTACGGTTGCGGGAAAATTTTCACCTGTCAATATCCATGAGGTAACCGAACATGTCGCCAAACTGGTACTGGCTGAGACCAATGGTAAATTGCTTATCCGTAAGGATTACGACCCAAGCATTCCAGATCTGACAGGTGATCGCGAGCAACTGATTCAGGCGGTACTAAACCTTGTGCGCAACTCCATGCAGGCTCTCGATAGTGCCAACATGATTGGCGACAATACAGGCAACAGGGGTGAAATAATTTTACGCACGAGAATCATCAACCACTTTACGATTGGCAAACACAATCATCGGGCAGTATGCCGTTTAGACATTATTGATAACGGACCAGGCGTTCCTGCTGATATTGCTGACCGAATCTTTTACCCGATGATCAGCGGTCGCGCCAAGGGTAGCGGTCTGGGGCTACCCATTGCCCAATCGGCCATCAATCGACATCACGGGTTAATTGAGTGCGAAAGCCATGCCGGCGAAACAATATTTTCTGTTTTCCTGCCACTGCAACTACCGTCTAACAAGGAATTTGTAGTATGAAGCCGACAATATGGATAGTGGACGATGACAGCTCAATCCGCTGGGTGATGGAAAAAGCCCTTGAGAAGGCCGAACTAACAGTGCGGGCTTTCGAAGATGCCCACAGCCTGCTAGACGCCCTGGAGCAGAACTGCCCTGATACGATCATCAGCGATATCCGCATGCCAGGCATCGACGGTTTACAGTTGTTGGATAAAATCCATAGTGAGCGCCCAGAATTGCCGGTTATCATCACCACGGCACACTCTGATCTGGACAGTGCTGTTGCCGCTTATCAGGGCGGCGCGTTTGAATACTTACCAAAACCTTTCGATATCGACGACCTGGTCAACGTCACACAACGGGCCATTACCTTTGCCCAGGAAAAAGCGACTAAAAACATCGCCCCACAACCTGCCAGGCAAACCGAAATCATCGGCGAGGCACCGGCCATGCAGGAAGTCTTCCGTGCAATCGGGCGACTTTCCCATTCCAATATAACGGTGTTGATCAACGGTGAGTCCGGTACCGGCAAAGAGCTGGTCGCCAAAGCTCTGCATCGACACAGCCCGCGCAAGGATGCTGCCTTCATCGCACTAAACATGGCAGCTATTCCCCATGACCTTATTGAGTCTGAGCTTTTTGGTCATGAAAAAGGCGCCTTTACGGGCGCGGCACAACGCCGTATTGGCCGTTTCGAACAGGCCGAAAACGGTACCCTGTTTCTTGACGAAATAGGTGATATGCCCGCCGAGGCGCAAACACGTCTGTTGCGCGTACTGTCCGACAGTGAGTTTTACCGCGTTGGCGGACACACGCCTATCAAGGCAGATGTACGCATTATCGCGGCCACCCATCAGAACCTTGAAAAACTTGTCGAACAGCACAAGTTTCGCGAAGATTTGTTTCATCGGCTCAATGTCATCCGCATCCATCTCCCACGACTTACCGACCGCCGCGAGGATCTACCGAAGTTAATAAATCATTTTCTCCATGAGTCCGCCGGAGAGTTAAATGTTGAACCCAAAAACCTTTCCCGTGAAGCCGAAGCTTTTCTCATCAACCAACCATGGCCAGGGAATGTCCGGGAACTTGAAAACACCTGTCGCTGGCTAACAGTAATGGCTGCAGGGCGAGAAATATTATTGTCGGATCTGCCCCCAGAAATGCAGGAAAAACCCGAACAATCATCTACTTCAGAGGAAAACTGGGAGCAGGGCTTACGCCGCTGGATTACTCAGCAACTGGCCCAGGGCAATAAAAATATTCTCGCCACGGCCCTGCCAGCCTTTGAGCGCACCGCCATTGAAGCCGCTTTACAGCACACCGCGGGACACAAACGCGATGCAGCGGTCCTGCTGGGCTGGGGGCGCAACACGCTGACCCGCAAGCTGCAGGAACTGGGAATTCAATCCTGAAAAAAGTCCTGGCTGATAATAATTGAGTTGAAAACCAGGCTTACTGAAAACAGCTGAAAGCCTCAGTAGCTTATTAGTTAAGTGTCTGAGACTGCTGACTACCGCCCGGATTTTCACCCTGCTCCACTAACGCCTGTTCAAATATTGCCTCGAAGTTGACCGGTGGTAGCATCAACGCAGGAAAAGTTCCGCGGACTGCCAGGTTGTCAATCAATTCGCGAGCATAGGGAAACAAAATTGCAGGACATTGGGTATTCAGTATCTTCGCCAGACTTTCTGGATCAGCACTTTCGACCAAAAATATACCCGCCTGTTGAACTTCCACCAGACAAACGACCTGATCCTCTTCCTGCACCGAGATGGTGATTTTGAGGACAACTTCATACTGATCATCAGTCAGCTTATGTACTTCGGTAGCAATGTCCTGGTTCACTCTTGGCTGCCATTGACGGGTGAAAGCCTCAACCCCTAGCGGCACCTCAAACGATACATCCTTGACATAGACTCGCTTGATCGCCAGTTGCGTTTTTACACTCGTATCAAGGCCGTCTCCGGTGCCAGGTGATGTTTCCTGTTCTGCCATTTTAACTTTCTCTCTCGTAATTTTATAAAGATTCAAGGCGTTTCGGCCGCGTCACTCACTGCGGGGTAGCATAGTCTCCAGTTTGCCAATGCGTGCCAGTTCCTGCAATTCTGTAAATCCGCCAACGTGGGTTTCACCAATCCAGATTTGCGGCACTGTACGCCGGCC
>QNFP01000039.1 GCA_003645535.1 Gammaproteobacteria bacterium
CCCTAACTATTAGCCCTAACTATTAGCCCTAACTATTAGCCTAACTAATAGCCCTGAATATTCGCTCTGATTATCAACCCTGGTTAGCATCTGACAGTAGGCGCTGTGTAACGGATTCCAGAGCTACACTATTGACTCGCTATCGTTCAAGTAATGCCAGTTTTCCGGGTTTTCCTTCCCATTCAGCTGCATCGGGCGGCGCATCTTTTTTAATGGTGATATTGGGCCATACATCTGCCAGTTCTTCGTTTAATTCCAGGAAAAGCTCCTCCCCATCGGGGATTTCGTCTTCCGCATAAATCGCTTCTATGGGGCACTCTGGTTCGCATAACGCGCAATCTATGCATTCATCGGGATGAATGACCAGAAAATTCGGGCCTTCATAAAAACAATCCACCGGGCATACTTCTACGCAGTCGGTGTATTTACACTTGATACAGTTTTCCCCGACGATAAACGTCATTGTCTCTAATCTCCACAGCTCTTGGCAAAAAAGTGGCGCGAATTATAGCGGAATTGTTAAACGCTCGTCAGTACTTATTGATCAGTACTTATTGATCAGTACTTATCGACCTGTTAATCCTCAGCGAGTAAAGATTTGAGGGAATAAATAGTTTCGAGCGCTGCTCTGGGGGACAGTTCATCGGGGTTAAGGTCTGCAACTGCTTTGGTGAGAGAGCACTGGGAGGGTGTCACAAACAGGTCGGGCTGCTGCGGCTCACTGGTGGCGCCGGCACTCGGGTACGCACCATTTTCGAGATTGCGCAGCTCCTGTTGGGCATTGGCAATTACGGTATCAGGTACCCCGGCCAGTTTGGCCACCTGGATGCCATAACTCTGGCTCGCTGGGCCTTCCTCAACGGCATGAAGGAAGACGATTTGATCCTGATATTCACTGGCACTCAGATGGACATTTGCCACATTGGCAAGTGTGTCTGGCAGGCCGGTCAGTTCAAAATAATGCGTGGCAAACAGGGTAAAGGCATTGACTTGCTCGGCGAGGTGGACAGCACATGCCCAGGCCAGTGACAGCCCATCAAAGGTGCTGGTGCCGCGGCCGATTTCATCCAGCAAAACAAGGCTTTTATGAGTCGCATTATGCAGAATATTGGCGGTTTCGGTCATTTCTACCATGAAGGTCGAGCGGCCACCGGTGAGATCATCCGATGAGCCAATACGTGTAAATATTCGATCGACAATGCCAATAGAAGCCGCGTTTGCCGGTACGCTACTGCCGGTATGGGCCAACAGCACAATCAGTGCGGCCTGGCGCATATAAGTCGATTTGCCGCCCATGTTGGGGCCGGTAATGATTAACATGCGGCGCTGGTCGTTGAGAGCCAGGTCATTAGCTACAAACAGCGCATCCTGAACCTGTTCGACCACCGGATGACGTCCGTCGGTAATAGTAATACCCGGTTTGTCCTGAAGTTGCGGGCGACAGAAATTTAGCGTCTCCGCTCGTTCGGCCAGATTGACCAGAACATCCAGTTCGGCGATAGCCGTTGCGCATTCCTGTAGTGACTGTAGATCTTCGTTGAGACGATCCAGTAAGTCTTCGTAAAGAGCCTTTTCTCTGGCTAGCGCCCGGCTTTTAGCGCTTAGGGCTTTGTCTTCAAAAGCTTTTAGTTCCGGTGTGATATAGCGCTCAGCGTTTTTTAGTGTTTGTCGGCGAATATATCGATCCGGAGCCTGAGCAGATTGAGCTTTGCTGATTTCGATGTAGTAGCCGTGCACACGGTTGTAACCGACCTTTAATGACGGGATACCTGTCTCTACTCTTTCGCTTGCTTCCAGTTGTAACAGGTAGTCGCTGGCATTGGTGCTGATGGCGCGTAATTCATCTAGCTCGGCGTCAAAGCCTTCGGCGATAACACCGCCTTCTCGTATGACCACCGGAGGATTATCGTAAAGTGCGTGTTTGAGCAGTTCAGCCTGGTCCGGGAAAGTGGAAATCTGCTGTCTCAGTTGCTTGTTCAGTGGTTCGATGAGTTGCGCAAGCTCGATTTGCAGTTGTGGCAGTTCCGTCAGTGAATCCCTGAGCCGAATCAAATCCCGGGGTCGCGCGGAGCGCAGCGCCAGTCTGGCGAGAATACGCTCCATATCACCAATGCTGGTCAGTGTCCTCGCGATGTCTTCATAGCGGTAATCTGTCTGTAGCTCGGCAAGACTTTGCTGGCGTTCAGAAAGCGCTTTGATGTCACGCAGGGGGCGTGTCAACCAACGGCGCAATAAGCGCCCACCCATAGCCGTATTGGTATTGTCCATGACACTTAATAAGGTATGTTCGTGACTGCCGGTGATGTTTATGTCAATTTCGAGGTTGCGTCTTGTTGCAGCATCAAGAATTACGCTGTCATCACTACAATCGTGGTAAATAGTGCGTATATGCGGCAGTGCGCTACGCTGGGTTTCCGTAGCGTAATTGAGCAAACAGCCCGCCGCTCTTAACGCCAGTGACAGTTGATCACAACCAAAGCCTGATAAATCGGCTACCCCAAATTGCTGGCACAGGTTGCGTTGTGCCGAGTCGAGATCAAAGTCCCACTCCGGGCGTGTACGCATGCTCAGGAAGCCGTCAAATTGTTTGCTTTCTGCCAGTGATTCCTGCACCAGTAGTTCAGCTGGTCGCAGGCGTTGTAGCTCGCCCAGTAAAGTATCGAGACCACCGACCTCTAATATATTAAATCGACCACTGCTGATATCGAGTGAGGCGATGCCAAAGTTGTTATCGTCCAGGTCGGTGCTGTTGCCGGCGACAATGGCGACCAGCAGATTGTCATGGCGATCATCGAGCAAAGCTTCGTCACTGACGGTTCCAGGCGTCAGAATGCGCTTTACCTCCCTGTCTACCGGTCCTTTGCTGGTGGCTGGATCGCCGATCTGTTCACAGATAGCTACCGATTCACCCAGCTTGACGAGCCTGGCCAGGTAGTTTTCAGCAGCGTGGTAGGGCAATCCTGCCATGGGGATGGCCTGGCCGGCGGTCTTACCTCTTGAGGTAAGCGTCAAGTCGAGCAGCTGAGCGGCTTTTTTTGCATCGTCAAAAAAGAGCTCGTAAAAATCACCCATGCGATAGAAAAGCAAGGTGTTCGGGTAATCAGCCTTGATGCGCAAATACTGTTGCATCATCGGTGTGTGCTGATTAGGTGAATTGCGGCTAGCAGTCATGAGTAATAGATGCGAGTATCTATAGTCTGGGGAGGGGGGATTTTACGCCAAGATTGCAGACGAACAAACAGTCGAATAAAACAACCTTGCAGTCCTTATCCCGGTGCCTTAATTTACTGTCTATACGCAATGTTGATTTTGCTTAACGAAACAACGTTAAAATAACGATGGATCAACGACGAAGCAAGAGCAGGCAGCACAGAACGCATAGTCTGGTAACTTTGGCGCTTAGTTTTATAAGTCATGCCGAGCATAATCAGGTAACGAATAATCGTAATAGTTAAGTAATTAGAGGTGGTTTCGATGGATCCAAATAAGGAAAAAGCATTGCAGGCGGCACTTGGCCAAATTGAAAGGCAGTTCGGTAAGGGCACTGTAATGCGTATGGGCGACAAGGAACTCGTTGCTATACCAAGCATTTCTACCGGATCTCTGGGGCTGGATATTGCGCTGGGTATCGGTGGTTTGCCACAGGGGCGGGTAGTGGAAATCTACGGGCCTGAGTCGTCGGGCAAAACTACACTGACCCTGTCGGTGATAGCCGAGGCACAAAAGCAGGGTGGTACCTGCGCTTTTATTGATGCGGAACATGCACTGGATCCCATCTATGCAGAAAAACTTGGCGTCAAAGTCGATGACCTGATGTTGTCGCAGCCAGATACAGGTGAACAGGCGCTGGAAGTGACCGATATGCTGGTACGTTCCGGGGCGATTGATGTACTGGTAATAGATTCGGTGGCAGCGCTAACACCGCGAGCGGAGATTGAGGGTGATATGGGTGATACCCATGTCGGCCTGCAGGCGAGATTGATGTCGCAGGCACTGCGTAAACTCACCGGTAATATTAAAAATTCGAACTGTCTGGTTATTTTTATCAACCAGATCCGCATGAAAATTGGTGTTATGTTTGGCAGTCCTGAGACCACTACCGGCGGTAATGCGCTCAAGTTTTACTCCTCGGTGCGGCTCGATATTCGCCGTATCGGTGCTGTTAAAGAGGGAGAAGAGGTCGTGGGCAATGAAACCCGAGTCAAAGTGGTCAAGAACAAGGTCGCTCCCCCATTCAGGCAGGCGGAATTCCAGATTCTTTATGGTACTGGTATCAATCGTAATGGTGAGATTATTGATCTCGGCGTTAAATGCGACCTGATTAACAAGGCTGGCTCCTGGTATTCCTACAACGGCGACAAAATCGGTCAGGGCAAAGCGAATGCCTGCGAATATCTAAATGAACACCCGGACGTTGCAACAGACATTGAGGCTCTCATTCGCAAACAGTTAATGGGAGATATTTCAGAGCCGGACTCGGCTCAGGAAGAGGCTCAGCAGGAAGTCCAGGAAGAAGAGCCCGATGATGCTGCGCTGGAAGGTTAACATCTGGTTGTGATCTCAGCAGCGGTGGTTCAGCCATGGATTGGTGTAACTACTGGCAGCTTTGGCCTCGGCCAGATGATCGCTGGGTTTGAATGTTACAGAGTCAGAAAGCCACTGGACCTATGTGCTGAGAAATTGTTAATTTACTAACTGGACTACCTGTCCAGGTGGGTACTATATGGATGCTTACCAGGAACTGATTGCCACCCTGGCTCTGGTGATGGGTGTGGGTTGGGCCAGCGGCATTAATCTTTATGCCGTGGTGGCTGTGCTGGGCTTTGCCGGTGGCAGTGGGCATCTTGAGTTGCCTGCTGAATTGCAGGTCCTGGAAAGCCCACTGGTCATCGGTGCGGCCTGCTTTATGTATGTCGTTGAGTTCTTTGCCGATAAAACGCCCGGTGTCGACACTGGCTGGGATACGTTGCATACGTTTATTCGTATTCCAGCAGGTGCATTGTTGGCGGCAGGGGCGGTGGGTGATGTCACTCCAGCATTGCAGATTGGTGCCGGTTTGCTTGGTGGCTCTCTGGCCGCGGGCAGTCACTTTACCAAGGCTTCATCACGGGTGCTTATTAATACCAGCCCTGAGCCCTTCTCCAATTGGGGCGCATCGGTCGGTGAAGACCTGCTGGTATTTAGCGGACTATGGGTAATGCTGAATCAACCATGGCTATTTGTGGGGCTGATGATTGTTTTTGTTGTCCTGGTTATCTGGCTGCTGCCCAAAATCTGGCGACTTTTACGTGCCGTCCTACGGCGTGTAGGGAGGTGGTTGGGCCTGGTTAAGGATGTCCCGGATAGTCTGCTGCTTGATCATCATCCGGCTGGCGATCTATCGCAACACAAGGATCCTCTTTCCGGTGCTAACTAGCTGCATCAACTGGCAGTAATGCGTGGATTCTGGGGAGAATCAGCCATTGGGTACCATCGCGACAGAACAGTCGGATGATACTCTGACGCCGGCTAAGCTCCGTGTTAAAGCAATGGATCTATTAGCGCGGCGTGAGTACTCCTGTAGCGAGTTGGCAAAAAAACTGACTACTAAATTATTGTTGGCGGATGAAGATCAGGCTATTTTGTCCACAGTGCTCGAAACGCTGGTTAAAGACGATTTGCTCTCCGATGAGCGCTTTGCTGAAAGTTTGGTTAGGTCAAGAGTTCGTAAAGGGCATGGCCCACGGAGAATTACTCAGGAATTGCACCAATGCGGTATTGGCGCGAAACTAACAGCACTTGTACTGCAGGATTGCGGTGCCGATTGGCACCATCAGGCGGCAGCCGTCGCCGATAAGAAATACGGTAGCCAGCCTGCTAATGATATTAAAGAGACGGCAAAACGTTCTCGTTTTCTGCAGTACCGAGGTTTTAATGCGGAGCAGATAGCATTTGCATTGACCTCACAGCGCCGCTAGCAGTTAATCAGCTTGCTGTGCCGCTGTGTTACTGAGTAAGTTGACCAAGAAAATAACTTACCATGCGTTGTTCGGCCCAACTTTCAAGACGATAGTTTTCCAGAAATCCGCAATGGCCACCGTAATCAACCAGTTCAACCTGTAGGGGCGGTGGTATTTTTATTGCTGCTAAATCTACCGCCGGAATGATTGGGTCATCTCGGCTGGTGAGCAGCAGTGCCGGTACCCTGAGTTCCGCAAGGCGGTCACTGGTCAGGGAGTAAGCGCCAAAATATTCTTCCGGGTTTGAGCAAGGTGTGTGGCCAGGAATAAAAAAACGATTGATATCGGCCAGATTTTTGCATTGTTTCAGTAGTGCTCCATAATTCAGGTCTGGAAAATAAGCGAGCTTTGACTGTAGCGACGCCCGCCATTTGTTAAAAAAATAAGTGTGGTAAATGGATCGGGGTTTTTCGAGAATGGCCATGGTGCGTGCCGGGTTGATCGGCGAGCAAATACCCATGGTGGCGGTTAAATCCAGCTCTGTACCGCTATCTGCGGCGATACGTAATGCAAAATTTCCCCCCAGGGAGTAACCGGCTAAAAAGCAGGCCGTGGGTGAGCAAAGATTTTTTATTACGCTAATTGCATTGGTGATTTCCTGGGTCAGTGTTGCATTAAACAGCTCCTTATTGAGATGGAGGGTTGGTCCGTGATCCCGCAGGTTGAGCCGAAAAACGTCAAAGCCCGCGTTGAGCAGGGCGCTGGTGGCGGTCATCATATATATGGATTCAAAACTGCCTTCCCAGCCGTGGAGAAGCACGACAAGCCCGCGGTTCATAGGCTGGGTACCAAAGTTTTTAATGGGTCGATTATTTGGCGCCCGATTTAAAGCACCAATCAAGCGGGTATCCTGGTCGCAGTCGATAAGGTGGATACTCTCGGTGTTTTTGACGAATTGTATGCGCTCACGGACCAGCTTGTTACGCAATCGGGAGCCATTGAGGACACTTTGCAGGTGGCCGTTACGTAATAGTACAGGTGGCTTGAAAGGTGTGGTGTGCATAGAGTTATTATTATCGCTACCATCTAATATCGCTACTATCTAATATCACTACTATCCATCATCGCGACTACTTATTATGGTTACCACCGACTCGTCAGGGATGATTCCAGGAAATTGACATGCTGACAATACAGGATATGTAGTGAGATTATTGGCTCTGGTTTTTGTTTTGATGAGTTCTTCAGTTTGCGCGTTACAGATTGAAGGCGTGTGGCAGCCGGGCGCGATGATTGTTGGTCAGGCAGAACCTGGTGCAGAGGTTTATTTTAAGGGCCATCGTATTGCGGTGACGCCCCAGGGGCAGTTTGTGCTCGGTCTTGGTCGGGATGCTCATGGTACGGTACAGATAAAAGTCGTTCAGGGTTCACAACATCAGCTGTTTGATTATTCTATACTGAAGCGGGAGTACGATATTCAGCGCGTGGATGGGGTACCACAAAGCACCGTCACCCCCGCCGAGGAAGCCCTGGCGCGGATAAGGGAAGAGGCGGCATCGGTTAGTAAAGCGCGCGCCCATAGTGATCTGCGCAACGATTTTCTGGACGGCTTTATCAAACCTCTGGATGGCCCAATTACCGGAGTCTACGGCAGCCAACGAATTTATAATGGGGTGCCCAAAAATCCGCACTATGGGCTAGACATAGCCCGCCCCACTGGCACACTGGTGCGTGCGCCAGCAGCGGGGATCGTAAAACTGGTGCATAAAGATATGTACTTTTCTGGGGGAACATTAATTATTGACCATGGCTATGGTATTTCATCCACCTTTATTCATCTTAGCGAAGTGCTTGTCGAACAAGGTGCATGGGTAGAAAAAGGGGCAAATGTGGCACGGGTTGGCTCCAGCGGGCGTGCCACTGGCCCGCATCTGGACTGGCGAATGAACTGGTTTAAAGTGCGACTCGATCCGGCTCTGGTGTTGAAATACTTCCCCAGTGGCCGCACTCCCTGAATATGCGGCGGTCAGTTTGACATGGAGTTGAAGTAAGGATTGACATAGAATTAGCATATCTTTCCAGGACGTACAATTCATCATGCTTGATAAAAAACTGCTCAGTATACTGGTGTGTCCGATTAGCAAGGCTGCCCTTGAGTATGACCGCGAGCGACAGGAGCTGGTGTGCCGAGCCAGCGGCCTGGCTTATCCTGTTCGCGATGGTATCCCGGTGATGCTGGAGAGCGAAGCGAGGGTGCTTGATGTTGACGAGAAACTCAACAAAAACAAGCGCAGTTACAATGAAAGCGGCGATTCGTTATGACAACCAGCAGGTAACAGGGGCTAGTTATGGCTGAAGAGACATTATTTACCAAAATCATTAATCGCGAACTACCTGCTGACATCATCTACGAGGATGAGCACTGC
Source organism: Gammaproteobacteria bacterium (assembly GCA_003645535.1). Taxonomy (GTDB): domain Bacteria; phylum Pseudomonadota; class Gammaproteobacteria; order Pseudomonadales; family Porticoccaceae; genus HB2-32-21. The sequence continues at coordinate 8,366 of QNFP01000039.1, forward strand.
ATTGCTATTAATGATATTGCCCCCAAAGCGCCAACCCACCTGTTGGTTATACCAAAGAAGCCTATTCCCCGCCTGGTGGATGCCACTGATGAAGATGCAGCATTACTTGGACATCTAATGCTCGCTGCCAGTAAAATCGCTCGCCAGGCAGGAGTTGAAGACGCCTTTCGGCTGATTGTTAACAATGGTGCTGAGGTGGGACAAACGGTATTTCATCTGCATCTGCATATTCTCGCGGGCAAGAAGTTCTCCGAATCTCAACTCGGGTTTTAGTCAGCCCGCGCTCCATTTACCGCAATATTTGTTTCCCACAAATAGAAAGAACCGCAAATAAAGAACCGCAGATAAAAGAACCGCAACTATATAACCGCAATGACGGCCTTTGACCGGCAGGAAATCCATGGCAGCTATTAAATCCACCGCAGATATTCGCGACTCATTTTTGTCCTATTTCGTCAGCCAGGGGCATACCGCTGTGGCCAGTAGTAGCCTGGTGCCTGGCAATGATCCGACATTGCTTTTCACCAATGCGGGCATGGTGCAGTTCAAGGATGCTTTTCTCGGTGTCGAACAGAGAGATTATCTGCGTGCAGTATCTTCGCAACGCTGCGTACGCGCCGGTGGTAAACATAACGACCTGGAAAATGTTGGTTTCACCGCACGCCACCACACTTTCTTTGAAATGCTGGGAAATTTTAGCTTCGGCGACTATTTCAAGCGCGAGGCCATACAGTTTGCATGGCAATTCCTTACCGAAGTACTGGGCTTGCCCGAAGAGCGATTGTGGGTCACCGTGCATATTTCGGATGATGAAACTGCTGATATTTGGCTGCAGGAAATGGGTGTCAGCGCGGCACGCTTTTCACGTCTTGATGAAGATAATTTTTGGCAAATGGGCGACACCGGACCCTGCGGCCCCTGTTCGGAAATATTTTATGACCACGGTGAAGATGTACCGGGTGGCCCGCCGGGTAGTGAGGGGGAAGAACTCGATCGTTATATAGAGATCTGGAACCTGGTTTTTATGCAGTATGAACGCAGCATCGACGGCACCCTGACGCCCTTGCCGAAGCCATCCATTGATACCGGAATGGGGCTGGAGCGTATTGCAGCGGTGATGCAGGGCGTGCACAGCAACTATGAAATTGACATTTTTTCAAAGCTGATTGAAGCGGTTGCCGAGATAACGCAAACCGAAGATCTGGCAAACCAGTCGCTGCGGGTGATTGCCGATCATATTCGTTCCTGTTCGTTTCTTATTGTCGATGGTGTTCTGCCCGCCAATGAGGGGCGCGGTTATGTATTGCGGCGGATTATCCGCAGAGCACTGCGCCATGGTCATAAACTGGGCGTGAATACGCCGTTTTTTTATCAACTGGTTAAAGCGCTGGTTGGAGAAATGGGGGAGACTTATCCCGAGCTTGAAGAAAAACAGGAGCTAGTTGAGCAGGCGTTACGAGATGAAGAAGTACAATTTGCTAAAACTCTCGATCGAGGTCTGGCTGTGCTCGAAGGTTCACTGGCTGACCTCGATGGGGCAGTTATTCCCGGTGCATTGATTTTCCAGCTCTATGATACTTATGGTTTTCCAGTCGATTTGACCAATGATATTGCACGGGAGCGGGACTATAGCCTTGATCTGGATGGCTACGAGCGATGCATGACTGAGCAAAGGGAACGGGCGCGGGCGGCTAGCCGCTTCGATATTGATTACGGTACAAAACTGGAAATTCCCGGTGCTACTACTTTTACGGGTTACCAATCCTTGCAGGATAAAGCGCGAGTAACCGCGTTGTACCGCGATGGCGCGGTGGCCGATAAACTGGTTGCTGGCGATACCGCCATCGTGGTGCTCGATCAAACAACTTGCTACGGCGAATCTGGTGGGCAGGTCGGCGATCAGGGTCAGCTGCTTGGCGAAACTGCTCGGTTTGCGGTTAACGACTGCAAGAAGCAGGGCAGCAACCACCTCCATATTGGACGATTGCTTGACGGTGAGCTAGCTGTCGGTGACGTGGTGACAGTGGAAGTCAAGCCTGAGACTCGTACCGCGACTGCCCTCAATCACTCGGCTACACATTTATTGCAGGCCGCGCTGCGGGAAATATTGTGTGAGCAGGTGACCCAAAAAGGTTCTTTGGTTGATGCACAGCGCCTACGTTTTGATTTTACCCATGCGCAGGCGCTTACTGCTGAACAGATTGCCGCCGTTGAGGCCGTCGTAAATGAGCAAATTCGCCTGAATTCGATTGTGCAAACTGAAGAGATGTCCATGGCGGCAGCACAGGAAAAGGGTGCTATGGCATTATTCGGGGAAAAATATGGTGACTCTGTTCGTGTTTTGACCATGGGCGATGGATTTTCGATAGAGTTATGTGGGGGCACACATGCGCACCGTACCGGCGATATCGGCTTAATAAAAATAATTTCCGAAACCGGTATTGCCGCCGGTATCCGGCGTATCGAGGCACTTACCGGTGTTGCGGCCCTGGCTTATTATCGGGATATTGAAGACCAGCTACAGGAGGTAGCGAGCGTTCTAAAAACCCAGCGTATGAATATGGTGGATAAAGCCTCTCAGCTGGTAAAGGATAATCGGCGGCTCGAGCGGGAACTGGAGACGTTGAAAGTGAAACTGGCCAGTAGTTCGGGCGGCGATATTCTGGGCGACGCACAAACAATTGGTGACATTTCAGTGCTGGCGAAAATTATCGAGGGTGCGGATGTTAAATCCCTGCGCGATATGGCCGATCAACTAAAGTCGCGTCTCGATAAAGGTGTGGTATTGCTCGCTGCGGTGAGTGAAGGCAAAGTTTTAATAATTGCCGGTGTGACCAAAAACATTACCAGCCAAATCAGGGCGGGTGATCTGATGAAATTTATTGCTGAGCAGGTCGGGGGTAAGGGCGGCGGGCGTTCAGATATGGCGCAGGGAGGCGGCACCGATGTCAACGCCTTGCCAGCGGCTATTGAGTCGGTTGGTTTATGGGTGCGTGAGCAGATAAGTAGCTGAATACATTGTATCTTTAATAGTTTTGTTTTCTTCCCGATTAGTGTAAATTTGCGCCCCCTGTTTTCAGGTGGACTGATTTAGCTGTGGCTAACTCGCCCGGTAACGAGTGCTGAAATGAGTTTAATTGTACAAAAATATGGCGGTACCTCAATGGGCTCAATTGAGCGCATCGAAGCCGTTGCCCAAAAAATTGCTGGTTTTCGTGCTCGTGGCGACGATGTGGTGGTGGTCGTGTCAGCGATGAGCGGGGAAACCAATCGGTTGATAGAGCTAGCTAATGACATCAGCGGATCCCCCCCGCCACGAGAAATGGACGTACTCGTGTCTACCGGCGAACAGGTAGCTATAGCCTTGTTGGCGATGGCGCTGGAAAAAATATCCTGTCCAGCACGTTCCTATACCGGCGCGCAGGTGAGGATACTTACCGATGATAGTCATACTAAAGCCCGTATTGAGGAAATTGACGTTCATCGTATGCAGGCTGATTTATCCCTCGGCCGGGTGATCATCGTCGCAGGCTTTCAGGGCGTTGATGCCGACGGTAATATTACCACCCTTGGTCGCGGGGGTTCTGATACGACGGCGGTGGCGTTGGCGGCTGCTTTACAGGCGGAAGAATGTCAGATTTATACGGATGTCGATGGCGTATACACCACTGATCCTCGTGTGGTGGATAATGCGCAGCGACTCGAACGGATTACTTTTGAGGAAATGCTGGAAATGGCTAGCCAGGGTTCAAAAGTGTTGCAAATCAGAGCGGTTGAATTCGCCGGTAAATATAAAGTCCCTCTTCGCGTACTTTCCAGTTTCGAAGAGGGTCCCGGTACGCTAATTACTTTGGAGGAGGGTGAAGATATGGAAAAACCAGTGGTATCAGGTATCGCCTTTAATCGTGATGAAGCGAAGTTAACCATTCAGGGTATTCCTGATACCCCGGGCGTAGCTTATCGAATATTGGGCCCCATTAGTGAGGCCAATATCGAGGTGGATGTGATCGTGCAAAATATCTCCGAGGACGGAACCACTGCGCTGACCTTCACTGTGCACCGCGATGAGATGAAAAAGGCCGAGGACGTGTTGGCTGAGATAGCTGGAGATTTGCAGGCCTCCTCAGTGGTGACCGATGCGCATATTGCCAAGGTGTCATTAGTCGGTGTAGGCATGCGTTCTCACGCCGGTGTGGCATCCCAAATGTTTGGCACGCTGGCGCGGCACAATATAAATATACAGATGATCACCACCTCGGAAATTAAGGTCACGGTTATTATTGAGGAAAAATACCTTGAGCTGGCTGTTCGCGCCTTACATTCGTCTTTTGATCTGGACGCGCCAGACTCTGTTGAAAACTAAATGTCTACAAATCGATATAGTATATAGCTATAAGTTAAGAGTTTAATTCTGGAATGCTTGGTATACTATTCGCCACACAGCTAGGAAAGCTGTGTCTGCAGTCGGAACACCAATAAAAAAAGCCGATAAGAAATTGCCGCCTTTTGCGGTATTGCAGACATTTTGTAGGAGATGATGATGTTAATTTTGACAAGACGAGTTGGAGAGACACTGATAATTGGTGATGATGTTACGGTAACTGTGCTGGGTGTAAAAGGTAACCAGGTTCGACTGGGGATTAACGCGCCTCGTGAGGTTTCGGTACACCGAGAAGAAATTTACCAGCGCATCCAAAATGAGCAGCAACAGGACGAAGGGGTTCAGTAGGCCCTTCGCTTTTGCTGATGCTGTGGTATTATCGCGCCTCGCTAAATTCAGCACCTGGTACTTAACAGGTGTGGTTTATAATACGGTTAGTTTAGGGAAGCTCTAATCAACTTGATCAGAGTTTGCCTTTATAAACAGCGAATTTTAGGTGAGGTGGCCGAGCGGCTGAAGGCGCTCCCCTGCTAAGGGAGTATATCTTAACCGGTATCGAGGGTTCGAATCCCTCCCTCACCGCCAAAATCCTCCTGTTAATCAGAGTAGTTAATCAGAGTAATTAAGTAAGAGCAGCCTCCACTGGGGGTTTTTTTGATTTTTGGGCTAGAGAAGATAGGGATTTGAACCCGTTCGACAAATTCGAGCACGAATTTGGACGAGGAGCGCAGCGACGATAGCCAAAGCACTTCGTGGGCCACGCTGAGCCCCGCAGGGATGTTTGCAGCCCTCAGGCTGTAAACATCATCTCTCCTTCACCGCCAGACGGTCTAACTGATTGATATATTTATCACCCCGATTTTCCGGATAGCGAGACAGGGAGATAGCGGCAAGAAGTCTTCTCCACATTGTTAAGAATATCTGCACCGTCAGGACTATCTGCACTGTTAGGAATGTAAAGATGAAACTACGAATCGTTATGCTTACTATCGCATTAGCGTTTTGCTCAGCAAATGTTTATTCAGCGTTTGATTATCTCAGGGCTGCGGAAGGAGTAAGCTACTCTCATAGTCACGTGCAACGTACGGGCGGGCAGCTTATAGAGGACCCAAATAGCGAGACAGGCCATAGCTGGGTAAACACTAAGCTCACCAACATCGAAGAAACAAACCGAATTCCCCTGGAGAAAGGACATGGTTTTCATGTTCAGCTATTGCTTTTCACCCTGCCTGCAGAAACGAAAGCGGTTGAGGTCAGTATCACTCATCCGCGAATGGTGTTGCCCTCTGGGGAGATACTGACAAACCAAACCGGTTCTATCCCAGCGCAAAACGCGGGGATGGGATTTCCTGAGGCATCCTTTACTTACACGCTGGACGAGGATTACGAACTGGTAGAGGGTGACTGGGTGATTACGTTTACCCACCAGGGTGATGAGCTTTTCCAGATCACTTTTACAACCTACAAGTGAGAGGCTATTAACAAAAACGCAGCTACAGACCTATGTGGCTGAACGTTCATTCCTCCCGCTGGTGAAGTTAGCTTTAGCGAAGCTTCCTGGAGTCCTGGGACAATCGGGATCGGGCTATCAATTCCAGGCGACATCCCGTTGTTTAGCAAATGTGTGTATGGGCGAACAAGTACATACCAGAAACGTGGATGCCGCCCGCAAGTTTCATGGCGAGTCAGCGACCTGGGCAAGCGAGGTAGTCAGGGGTGAATTATTAAGGGTCAGTACCCAGGGTCAGTGAGTACCCAGAGTCAGTTTAAAAACTCAGTGGCTGATGGGGAAATAAAAGATTAAAAACTGGGTAGAGCAAGTATCAACACTAAGCTCAAAACTATTCAAAACTTCAGGATGGGCGGTCCAACCATCTCTTGCCAGGAGTAGGTCTGCATATCAATAGCTTATTTTGAAGCATGAATATCGCCGCTAAATAATTTTCTCAGATAAGGCTCCATATCCGTTAAAACCTGCGCAACATGAGGGTCGCGTCTGGTTTTTTCGAAATATCCTGAAATGGTTTTCTGGCCCGCAATGGGATCATCAATCCCAAGTATGGAACATAGCATCGTCATCTGGAAGAAGGGTGGCATCAGGGCGCAATCGGCGAGACTGAGGGTGTTGCCTACGGCGTATTGCTGATCGTCAAGATAGGTGGCGATAAGGTTCAAAGCCGATTTTACGTCTTCCATAATTGCGGTTATCGTCGTCGGCCCCTGTTGAGACATTTGTTGAGACATAATCAGGTGATATATCTTCAGCACATGTGGGTCGTAATAAAGTTCAAAGAGACGAATTAACAGGCGCATTTTCGCGCAATCATAAGGATCTTCTGGCCGCAGAGAAGGTCCTTTTCCCAGGTCTTCTAAATATTCACAGATAACCTGAGACTCGAGAAGGTAGTTTCCATCTACCTCAAGAACTGGAACCAGTTTCAGTGGACTGATCGCTGCAAAATTCTCCGGTAAAGGAAAAGAAAGTAGCTCAACAGGAACATTGAGGCTTTTAGCAGCAATTTGTATCAAGCATCGCGAGCCGTAACGGGAGCCACCCATCGTATAAAGTTTCACCAGATCTCTCCCAGGTTAATTGAAGAACTGAAAGCGCGCCCTAATAATTGAGCTGGTTTACTCAAAAATCGAGCTCTGCCTCAAGGGCATCCGCCTCATCCTTGAAGCTTTTCTTTTCCGCTTCTGTTTTCATCATTTCTTTCTGAGCCTGCTTTATCTGCTCAGCCCTGGATGCCAATCCTTCTTTGGCCTTTTCCCGGTCTGCTTGCTGGCGTTCGTTTTCGGCCTTTAATGCAGGCTGAATCGCATCTTTGGCGGACTTTGCTTTGGTGACCTGTGTGTTCCAGTGGCCAAACTCATAGTACCCGATAGCATCCTCATAAAACTGGTCACGAGTGCCTGGACTGAGCCCGGTATCGTTTGCTTGCGCGAGCATCGCTTCGCCGCGTTTTTGTGCGCGTTGCGAGGTCGGCCTTGCTTGTATGTCATCGTAGTCTTTGAGGTTCCAGATGCGTGCCTCCCTTAATAGCTCCCGGGATTCATGGACTCGTAGTTGTGCTAACAGGGTCTCCTTTGGTGTGGTTGCGTTTAGCTCAACGCCGGCGATGACACTGGTAAATTCCTCTGCATCGTCAATAGCATTTAAAGCTGCAGTCTCCTGCTCGGTCGCGGGTCGAGTGAATGCTTTATCTTCTGCTGCCAACGTAGACTGATGTTTCTGTCTGGCCTGTTTCGTGAGCGGCTCAATGGCATCGCGGCAGGCTTTTTCAATGGCGTTCTCCTGCGCAAGAATGAACGCGCCGTATTGTCGGTCGGTTTCAATCCGGTCGGCGATGTATTCGATAGTCTGGAATGACTGCACAAAGCGCGCAGCGGGTTGAGGGCTGACAATTTCAATGAGGCCGTCTTTGCCTCGGTCTGCAGCCGTTATATATAATCCTGGTTGTGGTGCCAGTCGTTGTATTACAAGCTTCGTTGTCAACCAGCGGCGTGCGGCAGGTTCACCGAGACACTTAACAGAAATATCGCTCTCTGCACCACCTCGGTACACGGCTGACAGGGCTTTGCCCATGGCAGCCTCCGCAGCAGTCGTCTTTTGAGCTGCCAATGCCTGCTCTGCCAGGTCAAGTTGTGCATAAAACGACGCTTGCTGATCAGCGGGCAAATCTCCGCGGCAATACTCGGTAAATGTTTGTGCCGATACGTCGCCTTCCCACTGGCCTGTGTGTACATTGAAATCCGCCTGTACACTGAAGACCGTGCCCATCGTCGCGATAATAGTTGCGATACTCATTAGCAGTAAATTTAATTGACGCAATGCGACCATAAGGCTCTCCCAGTATTAATCAAGGTACGTCTAATAAGAACACGTCTGATTAATTACCGATGATCAAGTTAATCATAAAAAATATTCCGCCACCATCACATGCTGCGGAATTACTTAAGGGCGCCTCTAAAAATAGTAATTTTTTCGTGAGAGCAAGGAAGCCCCGCGCGGAGAACCGCAGTGTATAAGACATACATGAGGATTCGAGTACGGAGCTGACGCTGCTATCGCGGGAAAAGTGCATTTTTAGAGGTGCCCTCAAACCCACTGTCGGCAAGAGATTGTTAACCCGTAGGCTTTATTCCGAGGGTGCGATGGGCGGTATTATGCATGATTTTGTAAATTAGTCAGATTGGAGGCCCTGCTGGCGCATGCCATCGTGATTAGACGGCAAACGTTATCAACAGGCTGGATGTAAGCCTGTAACCGCAATGGCCTGTTTATTTGGGGCTTTTATTTAGGACCGACATTTAGGACTTGGCAAACGGGCGGTGTCCATGTAAAAGTTACCCTAATTACGCACACACAGGCGGTACGCACGCCTGTGCCAAATTAAAAAGGAGAAGTTCATGGCGCGATTAAGTAAATTAAGTCGGTCTGTAAAAGATAGTGTTGTTCATATTACCGGGGCGGCCAGCGGCATGGGTCGCGCTACTGCCTATTTGTTCGCCGACGAGGGTGCCAAAGTGGCGGTCACCGATTTGAATGGTGATCAGGCCGAAACGGTGGCCCAGGAAATTCGTGATGCCGGTGGTATTGCCAAAGCCTGGGCCCTCGATGTTTCAGATCCTCAGCAGATTATTGACGTCACCGAAGCTATCGGCAAAGAATGGGGTCGCCTGGACATTCTGGTCAACAACGCGGGTATCGGTGTTTTTGTGAAACTCGATAGCGAAAAATACGAAGAAAAATGGCAGTTTGGTATGGACGTGTTGATCAACTCTGTGCATCGTTTGGTGAGAGCTTCACTGCCCATGCTTAGAAAGGCAGAACATGGCCGCATCATTAATATCGCCTCCACAGAAGGTCTGGGCGCCACGCCCAATGGCGGTCCTTATACCGCTGCCAAACATGCCG
>QNFP01000040.1 GCA_003645535.1 Gammaproteobacteria bacterium
CCGAGTACCAGGCGATACCAAACAAATGGCATCATCCCAATTCGTTTTACCAGCGCCAGGAAAAAATGAATACTTATCAAAGCCGTGATAGCTGCGACAATAGTCCCGATCATCATTTCCTGCCAGGCGACCATTGTTTCACTGCTAAGCTCCAAAGCCTGATAGCCACCACTCAACACAATAACGGGTATGGCTAACAGGAACGAGTAGCGCGCTGCCTCTTGCCGTTCAAACCCCAGCGCTAAAGCAGCCGTAATAGTAATACCCGAACGTGACGTCCCGGGTACCAGTGCAAGCATTTGTGCCAGGCCAATTATCAGGGCGCCCCGCCACGTCAGGCTATTCATGTCGCGCTGCTGCGAACCTTTCCTGTCAGCTATCGCTAACAAAATCGCAAATACTATGGTGGTAGTGGCTATCACTGTAATTGAACGAAGATGCGACTCAATTAAGCCACCAAATAGAAGCCCGCCAAGCCCTACGGGAATGGTACCTATGGCCAAAAACCAGACCAGTCGACTCTCAGCCGAAGCCGCACCTCCGCTGATAGACGTTAACCATCCGGCGGCGAGTCGGTATATATCAGCACGCAAATAGAATACCACCGCAAACAAAGACCCTACATGCACAGCTATATCAAAAGCCAGACCCTGGTCGGGCAAATCAAACAATTGTGCGGGTATTATCAAATGTGCAGAGCTTGAAATAGGCAGAAATTCGGTCAGACCCTGAATGATCGCGAGCAATACCAGTTGCAAAATATCCAAGATAAGGCCTTTTAGTGGGTAGGCTTACGCAGTCGTGGGCGCTTTTTCCAGCTTATCTGGTTACGCAAATATAGCGGTTCAATCTGATCTATAACAACACTTAGGCCACGAGCATAACGATCCACCGACAGTTCAAGCACTTGTTCAGCGTCGCTGACTAGCTGTTCATCTACCAACTCTACCTGTACCGATATCCGATCCCTAAACCGCCAACCATCCCCTACACCGATGTCAATATTATCTGTGATACCTGGCGCATGACCACTGATACTGACCTGCTCGGGAGTATTGAGCGCATCTACACACACAGGCTGAGCGCCGCCATCATTGTTTTTATAAATACCCCAATATACTTCATCCATTCGAGCATCTATGACCGGCATAACGATTCCATCCATATTCAGCATATCTCGATCTATCGCGACTTGCGCCATCACCTGCAGAGTCGAAACCGGCACTACCTGAATATCTCCCCCAAAAGCCAGGCCCTGCACTACGCCCATGCCTATACGTAATCCGGTAAATGAACCTGGACCCTGACTAAAGCCGATAGCGTCTATATCTCGAATGGACAAGCAACTTTGCTTTAATAGTTCATCTATCATTGGCAAGATTAGTTGAATGTGCTGACGAGGTTTGTGCTCACGCAAAACAGTAACTATCCCCTGCCTGGACAGGGCGACGGAACATGCGCTCATAGCCGTATCGATGGCGATTATATTCGACACAAGTCAGGTATTCTCAAATGAAAATCCCCCTTAGACAGGGGGATCTTGTCCCTAATTCATCAAGCAAATGATTTTGAAATTATTTTGCTTTAGACGTACGACCGGGCCGCCTGGTAGTCTTTGATGGGCTGCCTGCTTTGGCCGAACGTTTGGTTTTTGCCGATGCTGCGGGTTTTTTTGAAGTAGCCGCCCTGGCCGGTTTACTGCGCTTTTTTGCTGAACTAGCCGGCGCACGTGTTGCAGTAGCTTTACTGGCCCTGTTTTTAGTTGCGGTCGTTTTAGCTGTAGTGGCTTTCTTCACTCTAGCTTTGGCTGTGGCGGCCTTACTTGTAGTAGTCTTTCTTGTAGTAGTCTTCGCTGCAGCGGCCCTTTTTGTTACAGCCTTTGTCTTCGTAGCTACAGGTGATTTGCCTGCCTTTTTTGGGGCTGCTGTTTTAGCTCCCTTTGTGGCTGCTTTAGGAGCATCATCTTTGCGTGGTCTACCGGGTCGTCCAGGAGCGGCTGTTGGTTTACCGGTTATTTTTGCTACTTTCCTTTCAACTGCGCGCACTTTAGTCTTTGCCTTTTTCTCAACGTCTTTTGCCCTGGCGCGAAGTTTTTTCCCTGTCAATTTCAATTTTCTGGCATCTAGCAGTACACGCTTCTTACGCCACCGAGCTTCAAATTTTTCTACTGCATTTTGGAAATGGTCTTCAGCCTGCTCTGCCAGCCTTTCTTCCGTCGCCAGTATTTTTTCATCTACTCGTAGTTCAGCCTGTTTAACCTCATGACGAATTTTTTCAATGTTCACTTTAGCTTTCGCTACGTGCGTTTTTTTGTCGAAGTTCTCCAATGCAACAATATTTTTTGCTACCACCGCATGCGCTCTATCAACAAGGGCTTTAGCCGATCGCGTACCTTTACCAGCAGCATCTATACGCTTGCTACGCAAAGAATCCCGAGCAGAACGAAGGTTCTCCTTCTGTCGTTCGACTTCTGCGTGCGCCGAAGCTAAAGCGTCTTCTGCTTTAGTCATTAAAGACATCTCTTTTGCCTTTTTGACACTTTTACTGCCAGTTTTCTTGTTAGCTGGACGCGCCATGAGCGTGCTCCTGAATGTGGAAAACGTTAAAATTTAATTTGTATTGATTTCACGGAAGCTAAATTTTAATACAATAGTAATAAATTACCAACAAATATATCCCTAATGTATTTTTTATTAGGCTGTTTGTTTACATATCTTTTCGATTACAGTCCCTGTACAAATGAAGAAATTCACCAAATATTCTCAACAACAAGAGCTTCCAATAACGCAATACTGGATGGAGAGTTATTTAAACACGGTATAAGCGACAATTTATTACCGCCAGATTTCATAAATAACCGATTGTAGCGCACACCAATTTCATCCAGTGTCTCCAGGCAGTCTGCAGAAAAAGAAGGGCAAATCACGTCTATTTCTTTTATTTCTGCTTGCGCCCACTCAACAAGTAATTTATCAGTATAGGGTTTGACCCACTCACCAGGACCAAAGCGGGATTGAAAACTATAAGCCCATTCTACTTCGCCAAGCCCAAGCTCTCTGGCCAGGCTGTCGGCTGTTTGCCTGCAATGCCCAACGTAGGGGTCACCTTTGGCGACATAACTTTCAGGCAAGCCATGAAAAGACATTAATAAGCGCTTACTCTTACCATTTTCTGCCCAGTGTTCAGTAACCGTTGCTGCCAATGCTTTGATATAAAGCGGGTGATCATGATAATCATGAACACATCTAATCTCTGCGGCAGCATTTCCCTTTTGGCTCGGTGCCAGTACGCGATCATAAACAGCGCCTGTGGTAGTCGTGGAAAACTGAGGATAAAGAGGAATTACCAGTATTTTGTTAATACCCTGGTCAACAAGTTCTTTAACCCTGGATTCTATCGATGGCCCACCATAAGTCATTGCCCAGGTGGTTCTTACCTGGGCCCTTTCACTATCAGCTTCAGCACGCAGCCCACCTGTCGATAAACAAAGGTTCAACGACTCAGTCTGGTCTTCAGTAATTTTTCTTAATGGCGAGCCGCGCTCAGTCCATATGCTCTGGTAGGCACGTGCCACCTTTGGTGAACGCAGCGGGAGAATAATAGTATTTAACAGTATCTGCCAGGGCAACCTGGGAACATCAACCACTCGCCGATCAGATAAAAACTCTCTTAAAAACTTCCTTACCGAGCGTGGGGTTGGAGACTCGGGCGTACCCAGGTTTACCAGGATAACACCGGTTTTTTGTTGCGCCACAGGACGTCATCCTGGCATTAAGGCCTGTCGTTAAAAAAAAGAGAGGGCATCTGCAACTAAGCAATCAGCTCTAATCACTACCGCATGGGTAAATATACAGCAATATCTCTGACTATCAGCTCAACCCGCGTCTGCAAGGGCCGCTATCAAACGTTGCTGAACTTCCTCCAGATCACCGAGTCCGTCAACCTGCAAATAAGATGCTGCACTATTATTTTTGTCTGCCAAATCAGTGTAAAACGCTACCAGCGGTTCGGTTTGCTCATGATAGACCTTGAGTCGATGGCGGACTGTGTCTACGCTGTCATCGACACGATGCACGAGCGGCTCACCGGTTACATCATCCAGGCCTTCCTGACGGGGGGGATTATGGATAACGTGATAAACCCGTCCCGACGTTTCATGAACCCGGCGACCACTCAGTCTTGAAACAATCTCATCATCTTCGACAAATACTTCTATGACGTAATCAATCTTGATTCCTGCATCAACAACTGCTTCGGCCTGCGGGATTGTCCGCGGAAAGCCATCAAATAGAAAACCATTGACACAATCCGGCTCCTCTATACGCTCTTTTACCAAAGCGATAATCAGATCATCGGAAACAAGCCCTCCGGATGCCATAATATCTTTGGCTTTGAGGCCGAGTTCACTCTCAGCTTTAACGGCAGCACGGAGCATGTCACCCGTAGAAATTTGGGGAATTCCGTATTTTTCGGTTAAAAACTGGGCCTGGGTGCCTTTACCAGCGCCGGGGGGCCCAAGCAGGATAATGCGCATAGGTACTCTCCTATCAAATCTTTATAGCAACGCCACGCAGGAAAATATAGATAACGCAGCCAGAAAAAAGGCCGAGAACCTTACACTGAATTTTTTTATTCTACAAGCGAGCATGCATTCCAGCGAGCATGCATTCCAAACTGATATTAACGAAAGTCTGATTATCAGCGATCATGGTATTTTTTGCTGCAAGCAAAACACATTAGAAATGCCTGCACTTTCACTCTTTTTCTTTGCCTTTAACAAACTCCCATAAGCGATTTTTCTCTGCGGTTGAAAGCGCATCAAAATCAACCTTTTCGCTACTGGCTTGCTGCTCCATCATCACGAAGCGCCGTTCAAACTTTTGATTAGCTTTGCGCAGCACAGATTCCGCGTCCAGACCCGCAAAACGTGCGAAATTTACGCAGGCAAAAACAAGATCACCCAGTTCTTCTTCAATTAACTCTTTTTCGTTTAGCCCCAGTGCCTCTTTAAGCTCTAGTAACTCCTCATCCAACTTATCAACTACCTGGCTGATATCTGTCCAGTCAAAACCATGACGCGACGCTCTCTTTTGCAATTTCGTCGACCGACTCAGCGCAGGCAATGCAAAAGGTACGTCTGCCAGACGGCCAGTAACGCCCTTATTATTGCGGTCCTGTTGCTTAAGATCTTCCCAACTGGATTTTAACTGCTGTTCATCAAGGGGCTCGGATGATTGACGCTCACTGGCAAGGTTTCCCTGCGGAAACACATGGGGGTGCCTGGTGATCAACTTGTGGGTCAATTCGTTAACAATGGCCTGGAAATCAAAAAGCTCCTGCTCCGCGCCTAGCTGGCTGTAAAAGATCACCTGGAACAATAAATCCCCAAGTTCTTCACGCAAATGCTGATAGTCTTCCCGTTCTATCGCATCAATCACCTCGTAAGTCTCCTCCAGCGTAAAGGCCACGAGACTGGCGAAGTTTTGTTTAGTATCCCAGGGACAGCCGGTGTGCGGGTCCCTTAACCGCTCCATAAGAAAAAGTAGATCTTCGATATTATATGATCTGGATTCTGTCAATTCGCACCCCTAATCCCTGACCCGCCACACATCCACCACATTAGGTATTTGTCCTATAAGCGCGATCAGATCACTTAGTTGTTCAACGCCGTCAACTTCGGTAGTGATTTCAATTTCGGCAATGCTACCTACTGCACCACCAGTATTGAGCGCGAGTATAAACAGACCCTGTGCATCTATAAGCGCGGTTATATCGCGCAACAATCCACCACGATCATAGGATTTTATAGCCACTGTAACCGGGAACATATTATGCGGCGCGGCACCCCAGCTTAGCTCAATTGTTTTATGGGACTCCATAGCCTGCAAGCGCAACAAGTTGCCACAGTCTTTACGATGAATACTCACTACGTGGCTTTTAGTAAAATAACCACTAATAGGATCGCCGGGGTGCGGATTACAGCATTTGGCAATGCTGTTAGGCATATCCGCTGCGCCATAAATATAATAATCAGATTCGGCAAACCTTTGAGCCTGTTGACGGAGCGAACCTTGTGCAAACTCGTCCGCCTGGCCTTCCACCTGTGCAGCACTGATAATTTTGTGCAAACCAAGTTCACCCGCACCCACTTTCTGGTACAGGCCATTTATATCTTTACAATTAAATCTTTCCACCAAACCGGTAAAAATCTGAGGATCAAGACCTAAGCTATGAAAACAATTTTCTAGAATAGCCTTTCCAGCAAGGATATTTTGGTCGCGATGCTGGGACTTAAACCAGTGTTGAACTTTGTTTTTCGCTCGCGCTGAATTGATAAACCCAAGCGAATCATCCATCCAGTCACGACTGGGTGCGGCGAGCTTCCCGGTAATAATATCTACCTGATCAGCTGTCTGTAAGCGATAATCAAGAGGCACCATACGATCATTGATTCTGGCACCCCTGCAGCGGTGACCAATCTGCGTATGTATTCGATAAGCAAAATCGACAGGCGTTGCGCCATTGGGCAAATCTACTACGTGTCCCTGGGGAGTGAAAACATAAACCCTGTCTGGATCTCCCTCCAGACTGAGAAAGTTACCAACTGCCATGTCTCCAAAATTATCATGCCACTCAAGCACCTGTCGCAACCAGGCAATTTTTTCCTCATAAACACCAGATGCCGAACCGCTTGTATCTTTGTATTGCCAGTGCGCACAAATACCAAATTCAGCCTCTTCGTGCATTGCAAAGGTGCGAATCTGAATTTCGATGACCTTCCTGCCCGGCCCTATAACTGCCGTATGCAGCGAACGGTAGCCATTCTCTTTAGGAGACGCGATGTAATCATCAAATTCATTAGGGATATAACGCCATTTACTATGGACGATACCGAGCACCGCATAACAGTCAGACACACTGGACACCAGCACTCTGACTGCACGAATATCATAAATTTGCGAAAAGCCAATACCCTTGCGATGCATTTTTCGCCAGATACTGTAAATATGTTTAGCTCTACCACTGACTTCGCCGGATTTACCAAGCTTGCACAATTCGGCATCGATAGTAGTGATCATCTCATCGATATATTGCTGGCGTTCACTACGCTTTTCAGCCAGCAAGCTCGCTATTTGCCGATATTCCTCGGGTTCCATATAGCGAAAAGCCAGATCTTCTAATTCCCACTTCAGGTGACCAATTCCCAGTCGATGGGCAAGGGGTGCATAAACATCGAATATTTCCCGAGCAACGCTGCGGCGCTTGTCGTCATTAGCATTCTTTACCGCACGAATAGCACAGGTACGTTCTGCCAGTTTAAGCAGAGCAACTCGCACATCGTCGATAATCGACACCAGCATTTCTCGCACTTTGGCCGTTTGACGGGCTGGATCGTCACCCAAAGCCTGGGTTTGTGTATCGTTACGCAGAGAGCTAATAACCGCCATCCGCAATACACTTTCAATAAGATCGCCAACACCGTCACCGAAGCCATCACGAACGCTACTCAGTGACAACTTCTGCGTACGCACCGCGCGATAAAGAATACTGGCTTGCAGCCCTTCAATATCCATGCCCAGTTCAGCAAGGATTTCAACCATCTCGAGGCCAACCTGCAAGCAGTTTTCCCTGGGTTCATCCAGGTCATGGGTATCAGGTATATTTTTTTCTACCGCGCGAACGGCCTCTACGGCTTCTAGCACAGACTCCCGAAAACCACTATCGAGGCGGTCATTGCTTTTTTCCACCTTGGCTAGCCACGCATCCAGGTCGTCGGGGACATTCTGCGGGAAAGCATGACTTTCGCGGATTTGAACCATTACCGGGACAGCCTTACAGACCTATGTGAATTTGAGAATTCATTTAGTATATATACCCGAGGAGAGGTACCGGTCGCCTCGATCAGATATCGATACAACGATGACCGCGTGACTAAGCCCCTCGGCAAGACGCAATGCTCCAGCCACGGCACCACCGGACGATACGCCGCAAAAAATCCCCTCACGGCGGGCCAGCAGGCGTGTGGTTTCTTCAGCCTCCTGCTGATTAATATCAAGCGTCTGATCGACCAGTGATTCATCAAATATGCCCGGCATATACTCTTTAGGCCAACGCCGTATGCCCGCTATGCTGGAACCCTCTTCTGGTTGTAGCCCGATGATTTGAATCGCGGCGTTTTTCCCTTTGAGGTATTTCGCCACACCCATAATAGTGCCTGTAGTGCCCATAGCACTGACAAAATGTGTAACGGTACCCTCTGTTTGCCGCCAAATTTCAGGGCCAGTACCATCCATGTGAGAGAGTGGGTTGTCGTTGTTATTAAATTGATCTAGCACCAGGCCCTTACCCTCTTCTTGCATCTCCAGGGCCAGATCGCGCGCCCCCTCCATGCTTGCCTCTTTACTCACCAAAATCAATTCAGCACCATAGGCCAGCATCGCCGCTTTGCGCTCCTCGGTCATATGATCTGGCATGACTAATATCATCCGATAGCCCTTAATCGCAGCCACCATAGCCAGAGCTATGCCCGTATTACCGCTGGTGGCTTCGATCAGGGTATCGCCAGGCTTTATCAAGCCACGTTCTTCGGCATGCCGAATCATGCTCAAAGCGGGCCTGTCCTTAACCGACCCTGCCGGATTATTGCCCTCTAGCTTTACCAGCAAAGTGTTGTCGTCCCCGGCATTCAGTCTTTGCAACCTGACCAGTGGTGTATTGCCGATGCAGGATTCTATTGTGGGGTATTCGACGGGCATGAAGGTATCTCGGTGAAAATCTTATTTTACCCTTGTGGGCTGCGGACTGTCCTCTAACCTGCCCAACCATTAAGACAGGATAAATATATCGAAATAAACCAGCGTAATAGATGCATAATAAATATCGGCAACCCTGGTGCGACTATCCAGGCTATGAACCGATTCCTTTCACCCCAAAAAACCTGAAAACGCTAATAAACACCAATAAAATTAGCTTCCCTCACTACTGAGCACAACAAAAGCCAGCGCATAATCTCGCTCATCACTCAGGCTAAGAAAAATATTTCGCCCACCACGCTGAATAAATAATTCCTGTGCATGACCATGCAGCCTGATCCCTGGCGCACCAGCTGATGTGTTGGAGATCTGAACATTCTGCCAGCTTATGGCGCCAATACCAGTATTTAGGGCCTTGCTTAAAGCCTCTTTTGCAGCAAACCGCTTGGCAAGAAAAGCCGCCTGATCATAGTGACTGAGGAATACAGTTAGCTCCTCTGGTGTCAAAATGCGCCGGGCAAACCTGTCACCCAGGCGATTCAAAGCCTTCCTTATGCGGCCCACCTGTATCAGATCAGTACCAATGCCGACAATCATGAGGTTTTTCCGTAGATACTCGTAGCCTGCTTAAAAAGCTCGCGACTATGCAAAGGTCTGGCTCCCAAATGCAGTGCCAGGGCCGCTCGCATCAAGCGTTTGGCGCTTTGCAGCACAAACTCATTGTCAAATCGATGCTCAGCAATTGCCAGCAGATGGGCACCAGAATATATATTCTGCCTGACCTGGCCAGTATTATTGTCTACTTTACTAAAGCCTTCACCAGGCCGAAACAGATAGTCACAATGGAGATCCAGCCCCGAGCCATCGAGGCTATCGGCATACAAATTTAAGCCATAGCCCATTTCGTCGAGTAGACTAAGTTCGAAAATACGCAACTCTGGTTCCAGTGCCGTGCTGTGGCCAAGAATGGTAACCAGCCGGGCGTACTGATCGAAAAGATTCTGGTGAGGGATATATTCTGCCAGTAGCCGGGTCAACAATTCATTGATATAAAAACCTATATACAGTGCCTTACCCTGGGGCAACTCTGACGAACCGACATACTCATAATCGGTTAGCGTTTTTAGATCGCTTTTACCCCGCCAGCTAGCTAGCAATGGTCGGAATGGCTGCAATGTTATCCGCGGATTTTTTTTTGTCCGCGAGCCTCGTGCGACCACCCGAAATCGCCCTTCATTGCGCGAAAACAAATCTACCAGCTGGCTGGTTTCCCGGTATTTACGAGTATGGAGCACATAGGCTAGCTCGTTGTTCACGCTTATTTATCGCTCCGCAGTGCATCAACCGACAACTAATCGGTGTAACCCAAACTACGTAGTGCTCGCTCATCATCCGACCAACCGCTACGTACCTTGACCCATAGTTTCAACATAACTTTACAGCCAAACATTCGCTCCATATCCAGCCGCGCCTGCTGACCTATGGTTTTCAGACGCGCTCCATTAGAGCCAATTACAATTTTTTTCTGCCCTGATCTTTCCACCAGAATCAAAGCACTAATATGCCTGATATTGCCTCGATCAGCGAACTCTTCAATTTCTACCGTTACCTGATAGGGCAGCTCTGCTCCCATCTGCCGCGTAATTTTTTCGCGGACTATTTCCGCAGCAAGAAAACGTTCACTACGATCAGTAATCTGATCTGCGGGAAACAAATATTCACCAATGGGAATATGTCTGCTAATAGCCTGCTCAAGGACATCCAGATTCTTACTCCGCAACGCAGAAACCGGTATCAGCTCCGCTGCTGGCAAAATCTGATGAAGTGTTTCAAGCAACGGCAATAAAACATCCGATGATTCCAGCCGGTCGATTTTATTAATAGCGATAATCACCGGTGTATCCACACCACTGATTTGTTGCGCAACCAGTTGGTCTGCTTCATTCCACTGCAGTCCGTCAGTCACAAACACAATCACATCGACATCACGAATGGCGCTTTGCGCAGCTCGATTCATAATGCGGTTAATTGCCTTCTTACGTTCGGCATGAATACCCGGTGTATCGACAAAAATCAGCTGCGAGTTCGCCTCCGTTTTTATCCCCAACACGTTGTGTCGAGTGGTCTGGGGTTTGCGCGAGGTGATACTGATCTTCATCCCCAACAGATGATTTAACAGGGTTGATTTGCCAACATTCGGCTGGCCCACTATAGCTACATAGCCACAACGTGTTTTGCTTTCTTTAATCACTGTAACGACTCGTTATCATAGGGCTGGTTAACAGAAGATACCTTACACTTTATGTGCATGTTCGGAAGCCCGAAATTGCTCAAGCACCACTTTAGCCGCAGCCTGCTCAGCTTTTTTCCGGCTGCTGCCCTCTCCGATACCCTCTACAATACGCGCTCCGATACCCTCTCCAACAGTACTTTGTTCTACATCCCGCAAACCACATCGCACTGTAAAAGTGCAGGCATGAGCTTCACCATTAGTAGCGATCACTTCATAAAGGGGTAATTCGCGGCCATGTGCCTGTAAATACTCCTGTAAAAGAGTTTTGGCGTCCTTGTTAAATGTGCCGAGCGAAAGATTGTCGAGCCTGCTCGAAAACCACTGTGCAATCCTGTCACGGCATGCGGGAATACCCGCATCGAGGAATATAGCGCCGATAATAGCTTCCAGGGCATCGGCCAAAATAGTATCGCGCCGCGCACCACCGCTCTTCATCTCTCCGCCACCCAGTCGCAGGTGTTCCCCTATACCTAATTCTCTGGCCACTTCCGCGAGTGCCTCACCCTTCACCAGACTCGCGCGTAACTGGCTGAGTTCACCCTCATTTGCATCTTCAAACCGCTCGTACAAAATATGACTGATTAGCAGCCCCAGCACAGCATCACCAAGAAACTCTAATCGTTCGTTATTTTGGGCACTATAACTGCGATGGGTTAACGCTTGCTCGAACAGTGCGCTGTTAGCAAAGGGATGGCCGATCCGCTTCAAAAGACGCTGGTAGTTAATATCCACTAATTTTATTGCCTCTGATCATGTCTGAACCAGGTAAATGGTAATCCGGACAATTCAGATTTGTCATGCCTTTTGTATGCAATTCGATAATAACTGGCTTATCGGAAAGTCTGTGTCTTGCTTGCGCTACTCGTCCGTATCTATGCGAGCGAGGTAAAAAGTCGGTTGTTATGGGCACTTATGCAGCGTAGCAGATATTTTTGGATAGTCGGGGCTATTTATTCGGTACTGTTTAATCGGTACTGTTTAATCGGTACTGTTTATTCGGTACCGTCTAATCATCAATGTCTAATCGGCAATGTCTAATCGGCAATGTCTAGTAGACACTATCAATCAGTACTAATGGGCAGGCGCCATGAAAGGGCTCAAATTATCAGTTCTCGGTTTAAAATGGATTCCTTAATTCTGCGAGGTATCGTACTTATTGCTAAATATCACCACTACATCCAGATTAGCAATAAGATTAATTCGCTTTTCATAATCCATATAAACCAGCGTTCGCGTTTTCTCTCTGGCGATTTTTAGTGATTTTGCATTCACATTACGAACGTTGTTGATAGTAAAATAGTCGGCTACCTTACGTCGAATTTGTCTGTCACTCATCGAATGAACCGGCTCATTGCCCAGGGTTTGCAATGCGGCATCGACGAAATAATTATCCAGGTACAAAGGACCTATTTTAAACCCAACCGTCAAAACGAACCCCGCTACAGCCAGAACCACCAACATGCCGAGAGCCGATAATCCGCGTTGTCTACGTATTTTCATGACATCTACCCCAATTATCATTAATTGTTATCTTATGGTGCCAACTCTATCAAAACCCGGCAAACTTAGCACTTTTTCCCAATGCATCCAGATAGCGAAGGCCTTACCGACAATATTTTTTTCCGGGACTGCACCCCACGCTCGACTGTCATGACTATTGTCGCGGTTATCGCCAACCATAAAATAATGCCCTTCGGGAACGACAACCAGAAAATTTCGCCCGTAGCGACCGGTTTCAACCTGCTTACGGATCAAGTGTTCAACCCCATCCAGCTCCTCATTCATTACTTTGTAATTAGCCGGTGGTTGAGCGACACCCGGCATTCCTTCCGGGATATTTTCCTGCGCCATTTTCTTGCCATTTACATACAGATAATTATCAATAAATCTGACTTCATCCCCAGGAAGCCCAACTACCCGTTTAATAAAATATCGATCATCATTAGGCGGCACAAAAACCATGACATCGCCATGTTTCGGTTCTCCCACGTCAATAACTTTGGTGCCAGTCACGGGTAATCGCAAGCCATAGGAAAATTTATTAACAAGAATAAAATCCCCTACTTCCAGAGTTGGAATCATTGACCCTGAAGGTATTTGAAATGGCTCTACCAGAAAAGAACGGACAACAAGAACAATTAACAAAACCGGGAAAAAAGGTGCTGTCGACTCCACAAACCAGGGTGCGGGTTTATCTTTACCTCTCCGCGCCGACAAATAGAACCTGTCCAGTAGCCACATGGCACCGGCAAGGCCCGTCAACACGACCAGAATAAGTGGAAAATCTATATCCATAGTCAGAATCTACCCTTTGTCAGACCTTAACACCGCTAAAAATGCTTCCTGGGGAATCTCTACACGGCCTACCTTTTTCATACGCTTTTTACCTGCTTTCTGCTTTTCCAGCAGTTTCTTTTTGCGCGTAATATCCCCGCCATAACATTTGGCGGTGACATTTTTGCGCAATGCTTTTACAGTCGTGCGAGCAATAACATGTCCTCCAAGAGCTGCCTGAATAGCCACATCAAACATCTGCCGAGGAATTAATTCTTTCATTTTATCTGCAATTAGACGTCCTTTCTGTTGCGCACTATCCCGGTGAACAATAAGAGCCAACGCGTCCACTTTATCGCCATTAATCAGAATATCAAGCCTGACCAGCGGCGCAGTCTGGAAGCGGCTGAAGTTATATTCAAGCGAAGCAAAGCCACGACTCACAGACTTAAGTCGGTCAAAAAAGTCCATCACTACTTCGCTCATCGGTATATCATAAGTCAGGGAAACCTGATTACCCACATATTGCATATCTTTTTGCACGCCCCTCTTCTCTATACAGAGAGAAATAATGTTACCCAGATATTCCTTGGGGACAAGAATATTCGCCTCACAAAGTGGCTCGCGCATTTCGTCTATAACGCCGGGGTCGGGCAGATTAGATGGATTGGAAACATGCAGTGTTTCACCATTATTCTTAAGCACTTCATAAATGACCGTAGGAGCGGTAGTAATCAGATCCAGATCATATTCCCGTTCCAGGCGTTCCTGGATAATCTCCATATGCAGCAGGCCAAGGAAACCACAACGAAAACCAAAGCCCAGCGCATCCGATGTTTCCGGCTCAAAAAATAATGAGGCATCATTGAGTGTCAATTTGGCCAGGGCTTCGCGAAATGCCTCAAAGTCATCAGAACTTACCGGAAACATACCCGCATATACCTGAGGATTAACCCTTTGAAAACCGGGCAATGCTGGTGTATCGGCAGTAGAAGCGTGTGTAAATGTGTCGCCAACGGGTGCCCCATGAATATCTTTAATGCCGGCAACAACAAAACCAACCTCCCCCGCATGCAAACTACCCGTTTCGGTTCTCTTCGGCGTAAATACGCCAATACTGTCGACCACGTGCGCCTTACCTATGGTCTTACTAATTACTCTATCCTTGACCTGCATACAACCCTGGCTGACTTTGACTAATGACACAACTCCCAGGTAGTTATCAAACCAGGAATCAATAATGAGGGCTTGCAATGGTGCTTCGACATCACCTTGTGGAGGCGGCACCCGCGCCACCAACTGCTCGAGTATTGCTTCTATGCCCTCTCCAGTTTTGGCACTGCAACACACGGCATCAGATGCATCGATACCGATAATTTCCTCAATTTCAGTTTTTACTCGCTCTGGTTCTGCCTGAGGCAAATCGATCTTGTTCAATACCGGAATGACTTCCAGTCCCTGAGCTATCGCGGTATAACAATTTGCAACTGACTGGGCTTCCACGCCCTGAGCTGCATCAACCACCAGCAAAGCCCCTTCACAGGCGGCCAGGGAGCGCGACACTTCATAGGAAAAGTCCACATGGCCGGGCGTATCAATAAAGTTTAACTGGTAAGTTTCACCATCACTGGCTGTGTAATCCAAAGTGACACTTTGTGCCTTAATGGTAATGCCACGCTCCCGCTCGATATCCATCGAGTCAAGCACCTGGTTATCCATTTCGCGATCACTAAGTCCACCACACACTTGAATAAAACGATCAGAAATAGTGGATTTGCCATGATCGATATGCGCGATGATAGAAAAATTTCGTATATGTTTAAGCTTCGGCACGTCGTTAATTTGAACCGTTAAGTAAAACTGCAGGAGGGGGTAGTAACAGGCCACGCAGTCTAGCCTATTTGCCAGGTACACGCCACGAACGACGCCACTGATTACTTAATTGCCTAAATACTTTAGGAACCTCAACGGGATCGCCGGCCGCCTTTTTTTCGCCGTCCTGATGACCCGCTCAGTGACAGCTTATTCAACAGGCCATTAAATCGTTCTATCGATGCTAGTTCGAAACCGGTATGCAAGCGGTCTTCATCTGCCAGTGATTTGACATCCTCCAGGGTGAACCAATCCACTTCAAGTATTTCATAATCATCAACACGGCCGATCTTGCCATCGAATATAGTGCCGAATACTTTGTGGCTGTAGCCCTTGTAGGACCAGTCCCCAACCTCATGAAGTTCGCCAAGATCTACAGTGAGCTCCTCGTAAAGTTCACGCCGTGCGGTCTGGACTGGCCGCTCACCCCGGTCAATTCGACCACCCGGCAGACCCCAGATACCATTGTTAACACCATGATAATTATTGTGCACTACGAGTAAAAATTCATTATCTGACTTAAGGATGCACCGCGAGGTACGGTATTGCTTCGTTTTCATACGGCCGCCATTCGATTTATTCACTCATGGCTCAGACTTTTTTCTGGAATCAACAACTGATCGACCAGCAGTTGAGCTGACTGTCGGCCACGGAATTCATTAACATCAAGCCTGTAAATCATCTCCATGCGCCTCGGCAGGTCGCTAACATCATGTTTGTCTACTGCACCAAAAGCAATCGCATCAATGTATCCTTTATCACTACCACTGGCTGGCAGCGAGAGAGTCATTTTAAGATGCTTTTCTGCCACGATTCGGTGCTCGATGATATCGAATTCACCATAAAAACCCGGCTCTGGAAAATGTTGCCCCCAGGGGCCACCATCCCTTAGTTGTTGCGCCACCAGTAAATTCATTTCCTCGCTGAGTAGCTCTCCATCAACAATAATTTCTGCCTGCAATTCAGACGCTGTCAACAAACGCCGAACTTCGGTGTCGAAAGCGACAGAAAAATCTGCAAATTCTCTTGCTGACAACGATAAACCAGCTGCCATCGCGTGGCCACCAAACTTGTCTATCATGCCCGGATATTCAGTGGCGATGGTATCGAGCACATCACGAATATGTAGTCCTGGAATGGATCTGGCTGACCCCTTTAACTCTCCATTCTGGCCCTGCGCAAAAACAATCACCGGTCGGTGAAAACGTTCCTTGAGCCGCGACGCCAACAGACCCACTACGCCCTGATGCCACTCCACGTCGAGCAGGCACAGCCCCCAGGCCATACTTTCTTCGTCAAGGTGCAACTCCTGGATAATCGCCAGGGCCTCGCGTTGCATATCCGCCTCGATAATACGGCGGTCACGATTAAGCTCGTCCAGTTGCAAGGCCAATTCTCTGGCCCTGGCGACATCATCGGCAAGCAGACAGTTGATACCTATGGTCATATCTTCCAGTCGACCCGCGGCATTGAGCCGTGGTCCAATAGCGAAACCGAGATCCGCCGCTACCAGGCGTCGATGATCGCGATTGGCGAGTTCCAGCAAAGCCTGAATCCCCGGTCGCATCTGTCCCGCCCGCATGCGTGCCAGACCCTGGCTGACCAGCACACGATTAATTTTATCCAGTGGCACCACATCGGCAACGGTACCCAGTGCCACCAGATCCAGCCAACGAGCCATATTCGGTTGCTCCAGGCCTCTGTCTGCAAACCAGCCTGAATCCCTCAGCCGACTACGCAGGGCACTCATAACGTAGAAGATAACACCTACGCCAGCCAGGTTTTTACCTACAAATAAACACCCGGATTGATGGGGATTAACAATGGCATCTGCTTCAGGCAGCTCTGCTCCTGGCAGATGATGATCGGTTATCAACACACGCATACCCAAAGCCCGAGCAGCATCAACCCCGGCATTGCTGGAAATACCATTATCTACGGTAATCAGCAAGTCCGGTTGTTGCTGGCTGGCTAAAGCGACAATTTCTGGCGTCAAACCATAGCCGTATTGAAAACGGTCAGGTACCAGAAAATCGACTCGCTGATGGCCCATTGATCGTAATGCCAGCACAGACAACGCTGTGCTGGTTGCACCATCGGCATCAAAGTCACCGACTACAAGAATCGATAAATTTTCAGACAGCGCTTCGGTCAATAATGTCAGCGCCTCCTCAATGCCCAGTAACTGGTCTGGCGGTGGCAATTCAGTCAGTGCCAGGTTCAACTCATCTTGCCGGGTGACGCCACGTCCTGCATAAATACGCTGCAATAAAGTTGGTACGCTATCATCAAACCGACAAAGATCAGGATCGGCGCTACGATAACGAATCTTTTTATGTCGCGAATCTTCTTGCTCAAGCACTCTTATACCCAGACTTTTTATACCCAAATTTTAAAATACCGAGACTTTAAATACCGAGACTTTA